>DJUJ01000108.1:2268-19875 GCA_002438345.1 Paenibacillus sp. UBA6285 | reverse complement strand
AGAAGGTGCTGGATGCCATCCTGAATGCTGGAGCAGGGGCAATCGGCAACTATAGTCATTGCAGCTTCAATATCGAGGGATATGGCACATTTATTCCGGGAGAAGGTACCGATCCTTATATCGGAGAAAAAGGTAAGATGGAACGTGCCGAGGAGATTCGTATTGAGACCATCGTCCCGCACACCATCCGCAATAAAGTGGTGCAGGCTATGCTCAAGGCTCATCCTTATGAAGAGGTTGCCTATGATTTGTACTCGATGGATCTTAAAGGTCGAAGCTTAGGACTTGGACGAGTAGGAAAGCTCAAAGAGCCTACAACACTCGGACAATTCATTGAGACGGTAAAAAAAGGTCTGAAGGTAGACCATGTACGTGTGGTTGGTGATTTGGATCGTCCGATTCGTAAAGCCGCTGTTCTGGGCGGCTCTGGTGGAAAGTATTATAACAGTGCTATTTTCCGCGGAGCGGATGTGCTGGTTACGGGGGATCTTGATTACCATACAGCACAGGATGCCGTGTTGGCTGGTATCACTTTGATTGATCCCGGACACAATGCGGAGAAGATCATGAAGGAGAAAGTAGCAGAGTGGATGACTAGGAAACTGGTTGAACATAAGTATGCTACAGCTGTACATGTTTCGAAGGTGAATACGGAGCCATTTAAGTTCCTTTAAAATTTCCAGTTAATAATGCTTGTGCCAGACATGTGATGTCTGTATAATATGTAATGTTGTTCGGAAAGTTTGACAGACAATCGCCGGTGACGTGAAGACGTCACGGGAGGAAAGTCCGGGCTCCATAAGGCAGGATGCTGGATAACGTCCAGTCGGCGCGAGCCGAAGGATAGTGCCACAGAAATGGACCGCCGATGGCCGCCTTAGGGCGGCACAGGCAAGGATGGAACCGAGGTGTAAGAGACCCCGAGGAACGCTGGTGACTTCGTTCCTGGTAAACCCCATCTGGAGCAAGACCTAATGAGACGCAGCAGATTCCTTTATTGGAATAGGCAGCCTTAGCCTGAGGCGCGTCTAGGTTGGTCGCTGGAGCTGTGCAGTAATGTATGGCCTAGATAGATGATTGTCGCTTATGGTGGGAGGGTAGTTCCCGATTGAACCACGACGAGCACAGAACCCGGCTTACGGCAAACTTTCCTAACTGCAACGTTATTTTTTAACAAAACCATACAAACGGCGACGTATCCGGGTAATCTGGCTACGCCGCCTTTTTTATTGCCAGAAGATATGTGAATATGGGAAGTACATAACACGGTAAAGTCGAGTTAGTCTGAGTGGAAGGTGTATTGAGTACCTAGAGAATTAAACAAACCGGCTTCCCCGTCCTATAGAGGATGGAGAATCCGGTTTGTTTATCATGATTACGAGCGAACGATGTTTTGGTTTTGCTGCCACTGAACCAACGCTTTCGCCAGACGCTGAACAGCAACAGGAACAAACTCGGGTGGTGTATGTGTGAAATTCAAACGCATTTTGTTCTTGAGAGGCTGCGCTGAATAGAACACCTCTCCTGGAACGAAAGCAACACCATTCTCTACTGCTATTGGAAGTAACTCTTTTGTGTTGATCTCTTGGGAAAGGGTAAGCCATAGGAACATGCCGCCTCGTGGCTCCTGAAAATGAGCCTCTTCCCAGTTCTGTGATCTGAGCTCTGCAGATAGGCGTTTCATTCGAGAATAATATTCTCGTGAGATGACACGGATATGCTGCTCAATATCGAAATGCAGCAGCAGTTCATCTAGAGCGCGCTGGTCAATGGTGCTAGAATGCAGATCAGCTGCTTGTTTTGCTTTGGCGATGGTCTTGATTAGATTAGAATCTCCGATAATCCAGCCGGTACGCAGGGCAGGGGCTACGATTTTGGAGAAGGTTCCGGTGTAGGCGACACAGTAATCTCCTCCATAGCTTCTGTCGATGGACGCTAGTGAGGGTGGATAAAGATCTTTATTTTCCTCAAAGGTTATTTCTCCGTAGGGATTGTCTTCTAAGATAAGAACATTGTAACGACGGCAAATTTCAACCACTTTCTCACGGCGTTCCTTACTCCAAGTTGCTCCTGAAGGATTGTTGAAGGTTGGAACTGTATATAGGAGTTTGGGCCGGAGTTTCCGAATTTGATCTTCCAGGTGATCTGGCAGAATGCCGTGCTCGTCGTTTTGTATTGTATGAATATCAGCTCGGTAAGAGCCGAGTACCTGTAAGGCAGCTAGATAAGTAGGGGCTTCAACAAGGACAGCATCACCGGGATCAAGTAGTATTTTACATAACAGATCAATAGCTTGCTGGGAGCCTGTGGTTAGAATCATCTCAGAAGCTGTAACAGGGATGCCTTGTCGAGTAAGTCTTTCAGCGATTTTGTCACGAAGTGGAGTGAAGCCCTCGGTTAGTCCGTATTGTAGCGCTGAGGTATCGCTGGAGAGCACACGGTTATAAGCGTCCCGCATTGCCTCCAAGGGAAACAAATCCTCCCCAGGCAGCCCNNGCAAGTGAAATGATGTCATTGCCCTGTGTAACTTTTAGAATCTCGCGAACTGCTGATGATCCTAGATGATTGGCTGCTGTTGAGAATTTGATATCCATAAATGAGTTCTCCACCTTTCAATTTGGTGCTATCATAATAGGAGTACTGTATAACAGTAAAGCGTTGAATATAACAGTGGAGGTGAAGGGTTCATGCATATCGATTTGATTCGCAGCAGCAGTAAATCTCTGCCACATCAAATTAGTGAAACCCTGAGTCAGCGGATCTCATCAGGATTGCTCCAGCAAGGTGTTCGGCTGCCCTCCGTAAGAAGTTTGGCTACAACATTGAGAGTAAGCCAGGTTACAGTAAGCAAGGCGTACGATGTGCTTGAGAAGCGAGGGCTTATTTACTGCAGACAAGGTAAAGGCTGCTTTGTAGCCGATCCTGAGCAAACTAGACGTCAGGAGGATGACCGTTGGCAAGATTTATATGATGATTATTTGCCGCGAGCGCAGCTTTGGCGCAATTTTGATTACTCTGAAGTGAAGTATCCCTTTCATATAGCTGCAATTCACAGTGAGTTACTGCCTCTAAAAAATATCGGTGACTCCTACGCATCATTAGTCACTCAGCAGCCGGAGATTATGGCAACCTATGGCAACTTTCAGGGTGATCTGGAGCTGCGAGGAATCATGAGAGATCATTTGAAGACACGTGGAATTACACTCAATTCCTCCGAATTGATGATCACAAGCGGAACTCAGCAAGGTATTGATCTGGTGGCCCGTACATTTGTCGGTCCCGGAGACACGGTGTATCTTGAGGCTCCTAGTTATACTGGGGCTATTGATGTTTTTGCAGGACGAGGTGCAGAGATGATCTTTGTGCCTACGGACAGTGAAGGGATGCGGGTGGAAATTCTTACAAGAATGTGTGATCAAAGACCGCCTAAACTAATTTATACAATCCCTACTTTTCAGAACCCGAGCGGAGTAACCATGAGCATGGCAAGAAGACAACGGCTGCTGGAATTAGCTCGCAGTTACCGGTGTCTTATCGTAGAGGATGATCCATTCAGTGATTTATATTTCCATGCGCCTCCGCCTGGGGCGATCAAATCGTTGGATTCAGAAGGGCATGTAGTTTATATGAAGAGCTTCAGTAAAGTTATAGCACCCGGATGCAGAATTGCCTGTGTAGCCGCTGGGGGGAATATTCTGTCTCGACTTATTGCCGCCAAGTCCGCTAGTGATCTAGGGAGTCCGCTACTCACGCAGCGGGCGGTACTACCGTTCATAGCGGGCAAGTATGAATCCTATGCTGCTCAGTTACGAATTACACTGCGTGGACGTTTGGAAAAGGCGGCGAGGCTTCTTAAGCTCTACGCACCGCCTGGGGTGAACTATGTTCTTCCTGAGGGAGGACTTAATCTCTGGCTGGAGTTGCCAGCTTCTCCTGATATCGCAAGACTACATGAGCTGGCCGAACAGGAGAGCATTTCTTTTTTGCCCGGTGATGTCTGTTACTCCGCGGAAACCCCTTCCCGGCATATCCGTTTGTGTTATTCGCAAATGAATGAAACAGATATGGAGGAAGGTTTACGATTATTTCTCCGCTTGCTTGGCCGATTTTTGCAAGTGAGTGGTTAAGGGGTGTTACTTAATCTTTGTTTTAATTGATTTAGCTGCTGTTGCACATGCTGTGGCCATAGCTGTAGCGGAACTTGATTGCCGCTTGCCGCTTGCAATGTTTTATAGATATCGACCTGACCCCAGCCAAAATATTTGTCATGACCCGGAGTGCCTAAATCAACTGCATTTTTGGTCATAATCTCCATAACTTCCGTATTCGTTAGATTCGGATTCAGTGAACGCACCAGACCAGCCAGCGCAGCGACATGAGGACTGGCCATCGATGTACCGGATAAAGCGGCATACTGGCTATCAGGGTACGTACTTGCTATGCTTTCTCCCGGTGCAGCGACATCAATATAATCGCCGTAGTTGGAGAAGGAAGCTTTTTCCCCTGAAGCATTCGTTGCAGCTACTGCAATCACTTCGGGATAAGCAGCAGGGAATCCTGGTCGTTCTGTATTATCATTGCCCGCAGCAGATACGAGTACGATATCTCGGTCATAGGCATATTTGATCGCGTCATGAAGAAACTGGGAATCTGCATAGTTACCTAGACTTAAGTTTATGACCTTCGCACCGTTATCAGCTGCCCAAATAATTCCTTCTGCTACGGAATACGTGGTTCCTGCTCCTGAATTATCGAGCGCTTTTACCGGAAGTATCTTGTTATACCAGCTGATTCCTGCTACTCCCTCTCCGTTATTGACCAGTGCGCCAATAATTCCAGATACATGTGTGCCATGTCCTACATCATCTTCTGGTGTGGAGCCATTAGTAATCGCGTTATATCCGGTCAACAGCTTCCCCTTTAGATCCGGATGATTGATCTGGACTCCGGTATCGACCACAGCCACGATCACTTCTTTACTTCCTTTGGAGAGATTCCAGCCCAGCTCAGTTTCTATCGCCGGCAGATTCCATTGATAAGTGGAGAATAACATGTCATTTGGAGTAACGGTTCCCTCTGCGTTTTTAGTTATGGCATCATTGGTTAAATACATATAGTGAGGCTCAGTATAAGCGGGATGCCATTTGTTCGTGAAATAGGATTTTAGCTGATAATAATTCATCTTCTCAGATCGGAAGATATAAGAATATCCAAGCTTACGTGGCTTCTTGCCGTTGATGTCGGCGGTTATTGTTTGAAGCTGCCCCGGAGTAGGGGCGTTACCTTGGAAGCGAACTACAATTTCATTCTCATAAAAATGGCTGGCGTTTTCGTTATCATGACCTGTCTTGACGGTGATATCCTTTAAGTTGTCGGTATGGACGGATTCTACACGGTAATTGCCTTCCTTTGGATAAGGAATGAGACGCAGGTTCTTCAACTGATGGTCTGCCACACGCCCAAGCACCTTTTGGTTAATAAGAGCGATGATGCCTATATTTTTTTCTTTGTTCCGCTGAGCGATAAAGTAATATTTCTCTTTACCGATTGTAAACGTCGGAGATTCATAGGATTGATGACCATGGAGCGCTGATTTCGCCGTCTTAAGATATTTCAGCAGCTGTTTATTCTCCTGTTCGGTCCCTTGAGGAAATGAGGAGGACTTAATGGTGTCCGTTTTATGCTTGATAAAATCGATCCACATGAGCATGGTGATAAACCCGTGGTCCTGCTGCAAACGTTTTGCATACTCTGATTTATCATGAAGCGAAGCGATGCCATCCGTTTCAGCGAGTAGTTTAGCTAAATGTCTGTTAACATCAACTTTATTCAGGTGATCTGTCGCATCGACATCTTGAGTTAAGGAGCTTTTCTTCAATGATTTTTCCTGTGAGGGATTTGGAGCTGAATGTAGAGCTGAAGTTGGAACAGGATTTGGTACAGCGACATTAGCGACTTCTCTGGTCGTCTCATTAGCGGTAGGACGCAGCGCAAAGGTAAGTACTACAACCGTGAATGCAGCTGTTACCAGACCTGCTACCGTTAGATTTTTTCGTGACATGATTTCCGCTCCTCTACGCAGTTTAATGTCTATAGGTTTAGAAGAGATCGTATGTTTTATGCACCTTAGAAAAGAATACCTTCCTAACGTTTTTTATGATAATATCAGAGAGAATAAGCATCTCGAGTTCGCATCCTGATATTGCAGGAGATACGTCAGTAGATGTTCTTTTAATGTTCAGAAGGTTAGACTTCTCTGTGTTCGCATCCTGATATTGCAAGAATAAAGAGATACGTCTATAGACTATTTCTTCATAGGATTAACTTTATTGACTACAAGAGCAGGGAATAATAAGGGGGAGCNNAGCAGCCAATGTGCAGAAATTATGTGAATCGACGAGAGACAAACTTAAAGTTGTAATCGACAAGATGGAAATTTTTCTTAACGAGCACGCATTGCCTCAGCTTGTAACTGAAGAGGATGAAGAAACTGTACAATTTTATCAAGGTTTCCTGTCCGATGTTCGTCATCTGTTAGTGTTCTCGGAAATGTCTTATGAGAAGCTGGGAGTTGCGCTGCGTCGTGCAACATTCGATGAATCTTTTGCGCAGAAAGCGCTTTATAACGTATATCACTATGGCGTGAATAACTTCTTCTATCCAAAGAATGAAAGCTATTCTGAAGATGGACGTTATGCTTATACTGGACAGGATGCTATCCGTTTCCGTAAAAAGCCAGTTCGTCCGGCGCGTGACATCATTCTAGAAATTACCAAGACCTATGAAGAGCTACGCGATGATCTTACTTATTATGAGAACGATTATTTGACTGAGAAACGTATGCAAAATCAGGTCTAACAATTAAATTGTTCGTGTAAAGGATCAGTACTTTGTCAATCTACAATGACGAAGACTGATCCTTTTTTGCTTGGGCATTATGAGGCCCTGCTCCGTTACATCAACTGGAAATCGCCCTGTCGAATAGGGGGGGAATCGAGCGGACATAATGAAGCCGAGGTGATAATTATGTCGAGTGTAAAGCCATTAGTTAAATGTAGTGTGAGCAATTGTCATTATTGGGGCGAGCATAATTTATGCCGGGCTGAAGAAATTATTATTGAGATCGACAAGCATGCGGGTAGCGGATTTAAGGAAGAATATGCTGAAGAAATGACGAATCAGGATCACCACGATCATGTCGCAACATCGTCTGCAACATGCTGTTTAACATTTAAGCCGAACTCCTAGGAGGCCGCCCTAATGGACAGAGAAAAGGATAATGAATCAAGTTCATCAAATGGACAATCCGATCCGCGAAAAATCATTCTGCGTCCGCGTAGAGTGGACTATCCTCGCCGGGACAGAGAACATCAAGAGGAGTATGCCGCAGAGGTGAATCCGGTTTCGATGCCAGTCCGGGATACAACACCACGTGTGGCGAGTGAAACTAAGGAGAGCGAAGAGGAATATAGTGGAAGCAAAGCAATAGGTTATACTGGGCTTGCAATGGGTATTGCCTCCTTGTTTCTCTGGTCCATTATTCTTGGACCCATTTCAGTTGTGATTGGTTATTATGCATATGCCAAAGAGCAAAAAACGCTTGGGGCATGGGCGATGGGGTTAGGGATTGTATCCACACTTAGTTACTTTGTGATGATCCCCTTTGCTCGCTAAAAAGAAGTGTAAAGTTTGAATTATAACAGGCTTTTAGACCTAAATATCAGGGTCTGAAGTCTGTTTTTTCATTCCAGCATATAGCAAAAATCTCGGATAAAATGTAATATTAAGCCGTAATTCATCGAAATCTAATGTGAGACAAAATATATGATTCAACAGGATAAAAGGAGTGCGCCGGTATGGAGATCAATCCCGCTGTAACCAACGGGTTAGGGCAGCTTAAATGGATAAGCTTAAAGAGTGCAACCGACAAGAGCAGTTCAGCGAATGAAACTGAAAGATCGGGAGCGTCAGCCTCTCAATTTGCAACAATGCTCCAATCCCTGTCTTCTAACTCCTCTAATAGCGGGGATACAAGCTTCTTGACTTCTCTTCCGGATGCTTCATCTGTTAGTAGCCTGTTATGGCAACAGATAGGCGGGACTGCTGAAAGCAATGATAGTGTAATTTCCGGGGAAATAACGGGTACTAAATCAACAAGCTATGATGATTTGATTCAAATGGCGAGTGTTAAATACGGAGTGCCGGTCGATTTGATAAAAGCTGTAATTGATACAGAATCTTCGTTTAATCCGAATGTTGTCTCATCGGCAGGCGCTAAAGGATTAATGCAGCTAATGGATGGAACAGCACGCGGTTTAGGGGTTTCAAACTCGTTCGACCCGGCCCAAAATATTGATGGTGGCGTACGTTACTTGTCTTATCAATTGAAGCGCTTTGACGGACAGGAAAAAATGGCATTAGCGGCTTACAACGCAGGACCAGGACGGGTAAATAAACTTGGGGTAAGTAATGACCAGGAATTATTGGAAAAACTTACTCTGCTACCAAAAGAGACACAGTCCTATCTCTCTAAAATAGAACGCGCTCGCGCTCAATACGCTGTATAATATAAAGGATCAAATGGGTAACATCCCTTAAACCACATGGCTGGTATTTGGGATCACCGTTTGATCCTTTTTCGAAATATAAGAAAGTAAAAATTTTTCACTTTAACGAAGTAAAGGAGACAATCGATATATGCTTTACTGGGATTATGCCGCCGCTACACCACCCTATGAAGATGTGGTGAAGACGATGGAACAAATTATGAAGCTGCACTATGCTAATCCGTCCTCCTTGCACCGTGCCGGTAGTGAAGCGGCTAAGCTGATCAAGCGCTCACGAGAAGTATGTGCAGCCGCGTTATCTGTACAACCACAGGAGATACTATTTACCTCTGGGGCTACGGAGAGCAACAATTTAGCAATTAAAGGCGCTGCTCTGCAGTATCAGTCCAGAGGACGTCACCTGATAACTACGGAATTAGAGCATCCCTCTGTATATGAAAGTTGTCTGCTATTGCAGCGAATGGGCTGGGAGATTACTTTTGTAGCACCGGACAGTACTGGTATCATTGATCCTGAGCGAGTAGCTGCTGCAGTACGGCGTGATACAGTTCTCGTAAGCGTGATGCATGTAAATAATGAGATCGGAACAGTGCAGCAGTTGATGGAGATTGGCAGTCTGATTAAATCTGTAAATCCACGAACCTTATTTCATGTAGATGGTGTTCAAGGATATGGTAAGCTCGCTGTTGATCTAAAAGGATGGAAAGTCGATCTCTACAGCTTGTCTCCTCACAAAATTCGAGGCCCACGCGGTGCGGGGCTTCTCTATATTAAAGAAGGAATCCGACTGTTCCCACTGCTTACAGGTGGTTCTCATGAAGAGGGCCAACGTGCTGGAACCGAGAATGTACCTGCGATTGTCGCATCTTCCAAAGCTGTGCGGATGAGTGGTGAGCAGCGAGAAACCTTCTATACCCGAGTGCTTCCACTTCGAGATCGATTGTTACGCTTCTTGCACAGTGTTCCTGAATTTGTTATAAACAGCAGAGAGAATGGAGCCCCTCATATTGTGCATTTCTCATACCCTGGCATGAAAGGGGAAGTGTTCGCCCGTAAGCTGGAGGAACTAGGGATGGCTGTTTCTACTCGATCGGCTTGCTCCTCCCGGCTGGCCGAACCTAGTCGTGTTCTATTGTCTATGGGTAAAGATGTTTCTGTAGCTTCAGGAGGCATCCGCATCAGTTTCGGTGATAGTCACACTGAAGAAGATGTCGCGGCGCTTGAGAAAGCACTAATTACTGCGGTACGAGCTTTAAAGATTGCTGAAGGAGGTATGAAGTAACTAATGAGTGTGATGAATCAGGAATCTGCTAAAGGCAGTGCCAATAGTATTGATTATGCCGATATGCTGCTTTTGCGTTTTGGGGAGTTTACATTAAAGGGCAAGAACCGTGCCAGATTTGAGAAAACGGTACTACGTCATGTGAAAGAAATGATTAAGCCTTATCCAAATGTGGTTCTAACCAAAGAATTTGGAAGAATTTACGTGGACCTGAACGGAGAACCTGCTGCCCCATTGGTAGAAGCACTGAAGAATGTATTCGGAATCGCTTCTGTCAGTCCGGTAAAGGTGGCCAAGTCAGAACTTGAGGATATTGTGGCTGTCAGCCGTCATTTTTTGGAGATCATCGCTCCTGCACCGGGAACTACATTTAAAGTTAATGCACGCCGAGTATGGAAAGAGTTCCCACATGGCTCCATGGAGATGAATAAGCTAGTTTCGACACCACTGCTGCAAGGCTATTCCGGACTTACTGTGGATGTAAAGTCACCTCAATTGGAGCTGAAAGTCGAAATTCGTCAAGGTCATACTTTTATATTTTGCGAAAATATTGCTGGTGTTGGCGGATTTCCGCTAGGCACTAATGGAAAGGCAATGTTATTGCTGTCCGGAGGTATTGATAGTCCTGTAGCCGGTTGGTCATCCATGCGTCGTGGACTCGAAGTGGAGTGCGTACACTTCTATAGTTATCCTTATACGAGTGAGCTTGCTCGGCAAAAAGTGGTTGATCTTACGCGTGTATTGTCGCGATATGCGGGAGTCATCAAGCTGCATTTAGTACCTTTTACAGAGGTGCAGACGTCTTTTACAGGGATTGGTCAGGATAATCTGATTATTACGCTGATGAGACGAGCCATGCTGAGGATTACTACACAGCTTGCTGAACGTGAGGGTGCACTCGCGATCGTAACCGGTGAAAGCCTTGGACAGGTGGCTAGTCAGACGCTGCCAAGCATGAACGTGATCGGCCGTGCTACACCACTTCCTCTTCTGCGTCCGCTGGTAATGATGGATAAAAGTGATATCGTGGAGCTGTCTAAGAGTATCGGCACCTATGATTTATCTATCCTTCCTTATGAGGATTGCTGTACTTTATTTGTACCAAAATCACCTACAACGAATCCGAATTTGCGGATTGTAGATAAGATTGAAGCTACGCTCCCTGGATATTCTGCATTACTGGACGCAGCGATTGAAGCTACTGAGACCGTGCTGATCACTCCGTATGGTGATGAGAAGCCTAGTGATGTAGTGAGTGCCCAAGCTGGGCTTCAGGAAGAATGGTTCTAAAATCATTAACAAATGACTGTCTCATTCGTAGTAACATCTACGGTTGAGGCAGTTTTTTTGGCTTTTTATGCCTTGATTGGCGTCTCCAATGTCCTCCAATTAAGATGGCAACGATGATCACGAGTATAAACAGAACTTTCAATAACGGGTGCTGGTCAAAGAATGGGGATAGCTGATGTTCATCTGTAATCATGCTAGAGGCTGTAAACCCTAGGACTGCTGAACCAATATAAATAATCCATGGATATTTGTTGATTAATTTAATAAAAAGAGTACTTCCCCAGACAACGATTGGAACGCTGATCAGCAGTCCTATGACAACCAGAGAGATATTGTGTTTGGCAACTCCAGCAATGGCGATGACATTATCTAGTCCCATCGCANNTTTTGTCCTGCCTTGATATTCGCAGAACTGTTCTCGTCTGTTAACAGCTTATAGGCAATCAGAATAAGTAGGATCCCGCCTGCCAGCAGTAACCAGGGGATTTTTAATAGCCATACGACCAGAATCGTTGCGAAAATTCGTAATACGACGGCACCTGCTGTCCCGAACATGATAGCCTTTTTTTGAGTACTGGCAGGCAAATTTCGCGCTGCAAGTCCGATGACTATTGCGTTGTCTCCCGCAAGAATGAGATCTAGAAAGATAATATTGAGCAGCGATAATACAAACTCCCATATGGATGTATTCAAGGCGTAGTCACTCCTAAAGTTTGTTAAGATGAGTTCCTAAATATGCTTAGTTTTGTATACGCAAAAAAAGGAGTTTACATGCTTTCATCCTCAAAAAAAAGTTGGACAGGAAGCATAGCTTGTCACTTCCGAACATACATGTAGTTACATGTGATTCGGGGAGGTAAGTGAGAATGGATTCAATATTGCTCCTTGGTGAAATATTGATGATCAATCTTGTGCTAAGTGGAGATAATGCAATGGTCATCGCGATGGCCAGCAAGGACCTTCCGGAGAAGCACCAGAAGACTGCGGTATGGTGGGGAGCTGCGGGGGCTATTATTCTGCGCTGCGTGCTTACTTTTGTCGCGGTATTACTGTTGAAAATCCCTTATATCCAGGCTGGAGGAGGAATTCTGCTGCTGTGGATTGCGTTCAAATTGCTGCTTGAAGAAGAGGAGGATCTCAGGGTTACTGAATCTTTTTCTGTATGGAAAGCTATCCGAACGATTCTCGTGGCTGATTTTATTATGAGTCTGGATAATGTTCTGGCGATTGCCGGTCTAGCCAAGGGGGATTTGGCTTTAATTGTCATCGGGATCGCACTCAGCATTCCGATTGTAGTATGGGGAAGTGGCCTCATTGTAGGCTGGCTGCATAGATTTCCGGTGCTCGTATTTATCGGCGCTTATATTTTGGCTTTTACAGCAGGTGATATGATGCTTCAGGATGAAAAATTAGGGACAATGCTGTCCTTTCTGCTCCCGTCCACTCATTCCATACTGCCGATCGCATTAGGAATATTAGTGGTAGTTACGGGAGCAATTAAACGCAGAACAACATCAGTAGGTTAATAAATTGCAATAAAAGGCAATACTAAACGGACATCTCCATAAATTGGAATTGTTCGTTTTTTGCGTGGTCAGTGATGGCATTTTGTGTATATTTCAGATAATATATGAATAAGAATCCTGTCGTTTTCTGGGTATGAGATGACAAGGTAGTGAGGTAGACGTGAATTTGAAGGGATGGATGAAGGATGTCTTCCAAGAATGACATAAGACTAGGTATATTTATTGCAGTTGCTGGATTTGTGATTTTATTTGGTAAGCTGGGAGTCTTCGGATTTTTGGGACGTGCCCTTTGGCCGCTAGTGATTTTACTTCCAGGATTAGTTCTACATATGTTATTTTTTAGCCGCCGTGCTTCGGCAACGGTATTGATTCCGGCGGGGATATTAACGGTATATGGTTTATTGTTTGGTCTTTGCAATATATGGGGATGGGGGCTTATGAAATATTTATGGCCTGTGCTTCTGCTCGGCATTGCCGTAGGTCTGTATGAATATTCCATCAATTCTCCAAGACGGACAGGGGGACTATCTGCAATTGCTGTTATATTAGGCTTTCTAAGCATAACGCTTTGTATTTTCAGTCTCATGGGTACGGGTGTGATCTATCTAATTGGTATTGTATTCATCGCTGCAGGGATTTGGCTGATTACTGGACGGGGCAGAACACGTGGCTGGAATAGATGGAATCGAAGCTAGTTCATGTTTCATCCTAAAAAAAACGAAAATTGGAAACTGTTTTTTTCATAAAAAGACTTGCTTTTCATAGTGCTTTCACTATACTATTAATGTTATGTTGAAGCGTCGGCTTTCTGCCTGGCGCTTCTTTTGTGAGACTGCCGTGACATGCTATAAATTTTAACATTTTTAATTTGATAAATGAGAGGATTTGGATACAAATCATGCATTCAAGAAAAGATATTCGCAACATTGCGATCATTGCCCACGTTGACCATGGCAAAACAACACTCGTCGATCAGCTTCTTCAGCAATCGGGGATCTTCAGCGCACACGAGCACCTTCAAGAACGCGCCATGGACTCTAACGATATCGAGCGGGAACGCGGAATTACAATCCTAGCTAAAAATACAGCAATAACTTATAAAGAGTTTTTGATCAACATTGTGGATACACCTGGACACGCTGACTTCGGTGGCGAAGTAGAACGGATCATGAAAATGGTTGACGGTGTATTGCTGGTTGTTGATGCTTATGAAGGCTGCATGCCGCAAACGAAATTCGTTCTGCGTAAAGCATTGGAACAAAAACTTACACCGATCGTTGTCGTGAACAAGATTGACCGTCCAGCTGCTCGTCCTAAGGAAGTTATTGATGAAGTGCTCGATTTGTTCATCGAACTTGAAGCAAATGACGAACAATTGGAATTCCCGGTTGTTTATGCATCTGCACTTAATGGTACTTCAAGCATGGTTCCTGAGAAACAAGATGATACAATGCTTTCGCTCTACGAAACCATTGTTGAACATATTCCAGCTCCAACCGAAAGTGTTGAAGAGCCGCTTCAATTCCTCGTAACGTTGATGGATTATAACGAATACTTGGGTCGTATTGCTATTGGCCGTGTAAACCGCGGTGTGATCAAACAAGGTCAATCTGTAACAGTCATTATGCGTGACGGTAAGAGTAAAACCGCACGTATTGAGAAATTGTTCGGCTTCCAAGGTTTAAAACGTATTGAAACAGAAGAAGCGGGCGCAGGGGATATCGTTGCTATCGCAGGGATCAAGGACATCAACATTGGTGAGACCATTGCTGATCCAGCGAATCCAGAAGCACTGCCTGTTNNTAAGATCGACGAGCCAACTATGCAAATGACTTTCCTTGTTAATAACAGTCCTTTTGCTGGTAAAGAAGGTAAATGGGTAACTTCCCGTAAGCTTCGTGAGCGTCTCTTTAAAGAACTTGAGACAGATGTGAGTTTGCGTGTGGATGAAACTGATAGTCCTGATGCATTTATCGTTTCTGGACGCGGTGAGCTTCACCTTGGTATTCTGATCGAGAATATGCGTCGTGAAGGTTATGAAATGCAAGTTTCTAAACCACAAGTAATCATTAAAGAAATCGATGGTGTCAAATCGGAGCCACTTGAGCGTCTAATGATTGATATTCCAGAAGAAAGCATGGGCGCTGTTATGGAGAGTCTGGGTAGCCGTAAAGCCGAAATGGTCAACATGATTAACAACGGTACGGGTCAAGTACGTCTGGAGTTCCTGATTCCTGCACGTGGTTTGATTGGTTACAACACTTACTTCTTGACTTTGACACGCGGTTACGGCGTTATGAACCATGCTTTTGACAGCTACGCTCCACTGGTTGCTGGTCAAGTTGGCGGACGTCATCAAGGTGTGCTTGTAGCAAGTGAGACTGGATCAACAACACAATATGGAATAGTGGGCGTTGAGGATCGTGGTATTCTCTTCTTGGATGCAGGTACAGAAATTTATGAAGGTATGATCGTAGGCGAGCATACCCGTGATAACGATATTATCGTTAACATCTGTAGAGAAAAAGCACTTACCAACATGCGTACCTCAGGTAAGGATGATACTGTAAAAATGAAGACACCACGTACCTTCTCTTTGGAAGGCGCACTTGAATATTTGAATGAAGATGAATATTGTGAAATCACACCTAAATCCATTCGTTTGCGCAAAAAGATTCTGAACAAAGGCGAACGCGAACGTGTGGAGAAGCAGCGTAAAATGGCGCAAGCAAACGCGTAAACATATGCTTGTTAATATAGCCGCCGGATTAATTCATCCGGTGGCTTTTTTTAATTTAAGAAACAAAAACTTCCCTTACTGATGATATAATGTAAACGTATCTTAAATTTGGGAGGAGTGCGGTATCTATGCAGGTCTGGTTTGCTGAGCATCCAATCGTCGCTTATATTGTTATTTTTATATTGCTTACATTTGTGTATAATCAGGTATTTCGTGTGAATCAAAAGTTATCGATTGGCAAAGAGATTATGCTGTACATAATGATGGCGATCGGCTCCGGCATGCTCCTCATTTTTCAACATGATAAGCTACCGATCATCCAGTGTCTGCTGGTCGCCGTCGGATTAATGCTGATGGTACGGATACGTTATATCGTAGAAGCTCGACAGAAGAGAAAGGCTGCAGCTGCAGCAAAAAGACAGTAAACGAAACTTTTACTGCTTATGGAACGTCTATTTAAGTGTAGCAATTTTAATTCCAAATGAAATGAAGAGGACTTTATTCTACTATGAGTACACGAAACAGCAGTTTACCTCCAAGAGCAAGTGGTCAACAACCAAATAATAGAAAACAGCCTGTGAAGGGTGCTCCTAAGAAAAAAAAGAAGAAACCGCAAAAGAGAGGCTTTTTTGGCAGATTAGTTAGAATCTTATTAACCTTACTCATTATTGCGATTCTCGGCGTATTGGGCTACGGGGGCTATCTGTATTGGAAGCTTGAAAATGGGGTCTTTAATGCAGGGAGTAAAGGAACGGTTGCTCCAGGACATTCGGCTACAGAAAAACCACTGACGATGCTTATCCTGGGTACGGATAATAGACCAAAACATCAATCTAGATTGACAGATGTTATTATGGTTGCAGCGCTTAATCCTAAGACAAAATCAGCAACCATTGTCTCTCTTCCACGCGATACCTTAGTTGAGCTCAATGGATACAAGCAAACGAAGATTAACGAATTCTATGCTCGCTTTAAGGGGAAAGAAGATTCTTCTGGCATTTTGGCAGAAGATGAGATGAAGACAATGATGGGGAAATATCTAGATATTGAAGTAGATTATACAACGATTCTGGATTTTCAAGGCTTCCGTGATGTGGTGGACGAGCTTGGTGGAGTCAAAGTCAACATTAGCGATAATATGTGTTATACAGACAGCGTAGATGGTACGAATATCAATTTGAAAAAAGGTCCGGCGGAGCTTGATGGAGATAAAGCGCTAGATTATGTGCGATACCGTAAATCTAATTGCAAGCCTAAGACTAAGGGTTCAGACGATTTTGATCGGAATAAACGTCAGAATGAGGTCCTTCATTCACTGGTGGATCAGATGCAATCGCTTGGTGGCGTATTAAAAATAGGTAAGGTGCTTGACGCAGTGGACAATAATATGAAGACTGATATCGAAAATTCGCAGATCAAAGACATGATTGCGACGTATTGGAAGATTTCCAAAGAGAATATCGAATTCAAGCCCGTGACTGGAACGTGGCGAAGTCCGTATGTATATATTAATGATGAAGAGCTTGAGGCTGCCAAGAAAAGCCTACAGGATCGGTTAGCAGGAGTTTCCGCTGGTTCCGCTTCGGAATCCACTGAGGCCCCTTAAAGACTTTAATAACACTTCGCCCTAAAATTGAATGCAAGTTTCAGCCTGTGCTATAATATAATAAATCGAATGAATTTACGCCGCATAGGGGGCCAGTACTTATGTCCGAAGCCGTTGCTCAGCTGAACGAAACCTTGCTATCGATGCTGCAATCGGAAACTTTTGTTCTTCTCAACACAGTTGATGCAGAATCNNGGATTTATGCAGTAAGTCCTAGTACTGTGCGTCTGGCTGTAGATCATCGTTCCAGACTCGTGAACAACATGAAGGTCAACCCGTTAGTAACCGTTACTGTGTTTGGTGAGGGTGATGTATATGCTATTAACGGCAGTGCCGTTGTAAAGCAGGATCCCCTTCAAGATGTACCTTTCAAGATGTGCTGTTTTGATGTTGAAATTATGGCGGTGCGTAACGCGCTTTTTTATGGAGCGCAGCTTGAATCCGCCCCAAGATATGCAAAGGTTTATGATGGACGTGCCGCTGAGAAGCTGGACGGACAAGTATTTGCTGCCATGAAAAAAGCCTAGTGAGAATATCACTGGGCTTTTTTTGAATTATAAGAATGTATAGGTTGCACGTTATACATTATCCTTATA
>DJUJ01000108.1:0-2246 GCA_002438345.1 Paenibacillus sp. UBA6285 | reverse complement strand
CCTCTACTGTGCATTTTTAATCGGCTTGGTATCCTCTGGCAGCTGCGGTATGATTCGTCCGATGATATCAGCTAATTCGGATGAAAATCCGGATATCGGATGTCCCTGGGAGATATGGCGGCTCATTTCCGCTAATCTGCTGGAGAGATCCATATCGGCTGTGACAAGCGCCCGTACACTTCTTGGGTCTTTGCGGATCGCTTCTGCTACTGAATATTTAATGCTTCCTACACGTGACCGGCCTAGAGAACCTTCTACGTCAAGACCTACAATGGCAACCTTGTTCATGACTACACAGTGTGCGCCATTCACACCAGGAACCCTTTTGGCCAACTGTTCAAAATGGGACTTAAGTGCAATTTCACTTTCACCCTTAACACTGACGGCTTGACCAGCTTTTGAGGTGTCTTTAGGATTAGTCGCACCATCATTGGACAATTGCCGAACCTCATGGTTCCCCGTACCCTTTACAGCATTCGCAGATTGTTTATTCTGAGGAGAGGGTGATGTCTTTTTATTAGCGATACCGCAGCTTGTCAGTAGCAGCAGTACCAGCAACAGACACATTGATTTTCTCATATGTGATTACTCCTTTCAGCCAAAGATCGTTTCTGTATCTTATCTTTTCCCTTGGCGGAAAGAGTTATGTATGATCAATCAAACCAGGCGCTGTGGAGGGGATAATATATGAACAAGATATTTGTGTTAGACACCAACGTGCTTTTGCACGACCCCAATTCGATTTTTTCTTTCAAGGAGCATGAAGTGGTTATTCCGGCGGTAGTGCTGGAAGAAATCGACTCCAAGAAGCGCAATGCTGACGAAATCGGCCGAAATGCCCGCACGGTGTCCCGATTGCTTGACGGACTCCGGGAATTAGGTCATCTGCATAGCGGTGTGGAACTGGAACATGGAGGTAAGCTGAAGGTAGAGCTTAACCACCGCAGTTTTGTGAAGGTACAGGAAATGTTCGGTGAGGTATCTAACGACAATCGGATTTTGGCTGTAGCTCTCAATTATTTGAATGAAGAGAATGAGAAGCCCAATCCGCGTCCCGTGGTGCTTGTGAGTAAGGATGTTCTTGTTCGAATTAAAGCAGACGTGCTGGGGATTACACCAGAGGATTATTTGTCAGATCGTACAGGTGACTTGAATGAACTATATACGGGATATCAGTCGCTGTTGGTTCATCCTTCACTTATTGATGAATATTACAGTCACCGTTCTCTGACGGTTAAACAGCTCGCGTTGTCCTATCCGCTCTATCCTCATGAGTTTGTTATTCTAAAGGATGAGATCGGCAGCGGCAAATCGGCTCTTCTCAAAGTGAATAGTGATGCTACCCGTCTGGAGCCGCTCTATCTTGGCAATGATGCGGTTTGGGGAATTAGCGCCCGGAATGCTCAACAAAGAATGGCATTAGAGCTGCTTCTAAATGATGAAATTCCACTGGTAACCATTACAGGTAAGGCTGGAACAGGGAAGACATTATTGGCGCTTGCTGCCGGACTATTCAAAGTTGAGGATGAACATAAATACAAAAAACTGCTCATTGCCCGTCCGGTGGTACCTATGGGTAAGGATATCGGTTATTTGCCCGGAGAAAAGGATGAGAAGCTCAGACCCTGGATGCAGCCCATTTATGATAATCTGGAGTTTCTGTTCGATACCAAAAAAGCTGGAGATATCGATAAAATATTAATGGGCTTAGGCAGCATACAAGTAGAAGCATTAACTTATATTCGTGGACGTTCAATCCCTTCACAGTTCATCATTATTGATGAAGCCCAGAACCTTTCTCGTCATGAGGTGAAGACTATCGTCTCCAGAGCGGGTGAAGGAAGTAAAGTTATTCTTATGGGTGATCCAGAGCAAATCGATCATCCTTATCTGGATGCTGCGAGCAACGGACTCAGCTATATCGTTGAGAAGTTCAAGCAGCAAGGGATTAGCGGACATATTACTTTGGAAAAAGGTGAGCGTTCCCGTCTGGCCCAATTGGCAGCGGATTTACTCTAACCTATTCTCATTCTCAGCCGGGAGAAGCATTAACTCCCGGCTTTTTCTTGCCCACCCAAAAACGGCGGAGGAATTAAAGGTTGTGGTGCCTCAGATTGAGCGTGGTTAGCGGAGGGGGAGGAATTGTTCTGGAGAAGCGTTAGCGCTCGCCTTTGTCTCCGGATTTATACCGCTAGGAATATAATCCTTAAATCTGGAGACAACAGCGATCGGAAGAATAATCCGCA
>DJUJ01000025.1:6537-6817 GCA_002438345.1 Paenibacillus sp. UBA6285 | reverse complement strand
GCAACATTAAGAGATACCTTGCCATTCACAAGCAGACGTGGTCCGGCTTGGAGCGCCCCTTCCATAGAACCGGAAGCGAAATGGTTCGTAAACTCTAGTCCGGGAATAAGCGAGGCCAGATGATTGCTGTCATAGGTGAAAATCGTGCGGCGATCCCCGGAGCTATTTTTGAGCATTTTTCCACCACTAACCATATAACCGTAAGGAGCTTTGTAAGCCCCTTTAGTGTAGGCATCAAAGAACGTACCATTAATAGCAACTACGGCATTATTGCGCTTGG
>DJUJ01000025.1:0-6521 GCA_002438345.1 Paenibacillus sp. UBA6285 | reverse complement strand
GCCTGCTAGTACAACGTCGAGCTTCACTTTAGGATGCAGTAGGGATACCGTAACCGTTTGGGCTTTGAAGGATCTGCCACCTACCTTGAAAGTTTTACTAGCACTGACAACGGGGGAGGAATCTGCTTTGATAAGTGCGCCAGTCTGTACAGGAACAGTCGATGAAATATCGTTATTAGTAAGGGTTACAGAAGAGGCTTCCTGATTCCACTCTAATTGAAAGCCCAGCGTTTTGCTGACAAAAGACAAAGGGATATATACCGTACCGTTATCACTAAAAGCGGAGTCGGTTAGTGTAACTGGCTTATCGTTAACGAGCGCAGCTGCTTGTCCTAGAGTAAGTGTAATCTTAGTGTCTGCGTTCGTAATGGTTATACGTTTGTCACTAGCATTCCATTCAGCATGTATACCGGTGAGATTGTTTAAGAGACGTAGCGGGATGTACGAGTGATTATTCTTGGTCACATACACGGTGTTTTTAGGAACAGAAGCAGCGCCTGCAGTGAACGGACAAATTGTGAAGACCGGAATCAATAGTAGGAATGCGAGAAAGAAAGAGAACAGTAACTTTTTCATATCAAACAAAATCTCCTTATCTTGTAGCTGTTGTAAAAAACGATAAGGTTTATTATACCTCAAGTTCTAGAACATGGATAATCCTGATTTTTTGAATGCTCATAGAAGGTCTGATAGAATATAGATACCATTAAATGAATAGTACTAGAACTCAACAGCTAAAAGGAGATCTTTATGACTACTATAGGTTTAATTCGCCATGGAAGTACAGCGTGGAATAAGGAAGGCAGAGCGCAAGGACATACAGATAATCCATTGGATACTGAAGGCTTGCAGCAGGCGGCTCTACTTGCCGAACGGCTAAGCACTGAACAATGGGACTACATATATTCAAGTGATCTGCTTAGAGCGCGGCAAACAGCAGAGGTTATTGCTAAAAGACTGTGCATGGAGATCGCCGGTTTAGTACCGGGTATCCGTGAGATGAACGCAGGATTAATTGAAGGTACTACGGAACAAGATCGTGTAGAACGTTGGGGAAACGAGTGGAAGACGTTAGATTTAGGACTGGAAAGTTCAGAGGCCAGTGAGATCAGAGGCAGTCAGGCCATCGAAGATATCGCGGAGAAACATCCGAGCAGTCGTATATTGGTCGTTAGCCATGGTGCAATTTTACGGAGTACTCTTAGAAAGCTTATTCCAGAACTGAACGTAACTGTCTTGCTGAGCAATACGTCTATCACTCAGATTACTAAATCAGATGACATTTGGAATTGCAGGCTGTACAATTGTGCGCAACATTTGAAGATGTAACTAGTGTTCAGAAAATGTTTAGAGCATTTTAATATAGTAATTGCTCAGAAAGCTAATCATTTTTGTAGTCAGAAGGATGTGCGAATTTAAGGTGGCAGAGGTCCAGATTTACTTACAAACATTATTATCCATTCTCATCGCAGCAGCGGTCGGTTATTTAGTACTAAGACTTTACCGGGATATTTCGTCTAAGACTCCTCAAAAAAGAGCGATTCATACCGGCCTTTCCATTATCATTATCGTCGTTGGGCTATGGACCATGCACCAGCTAGGCAGGAATACCTTATTAGGTAATGAAGAGACCGAAGGTGGGATCGTCGTACCACTGGTCGTCTACGGTCTTACGATAGCATTATTAATGTTTTTGCTTACACGAATGAACCTAGTATTGGCTGAAAGAGAGCAACTGAAAGAACTGGCTTATAAGGATGCTTTAACGGGGCTACTGAATAAGAACGGAATGGATCATTTTTGGGATCGATGCAAAGTAAATGAGCAGCTTGCCGTTTTGTTTCTGGATCTGAATCGTTTCAAATCGATCAATGACAGCTTGGGGCATCATGTGGGGGACTTATTACTGCAAGAGGTGGGTAAAAAGTTAATTCAATTCTCCAGCAAAAGAAAACGTCATATTTTCCGCGTGGGCGGGGATGAATTTGTGATTGTCGCCAAAGGTAGCACCCAGAAGGAAGCGGAGAAGCTTGCTGTGCGGATTCTGGAGAAGACGACTAAGAGTTACCAGCTTGGCGAGCATAACTTGTTCGTATCCATGAGTATAGGGATTAGCATAAGTCATGGTAAGGTGGATCATTTTAGGCTGTTAAATGAAGCAGATACAGCAATGTACGCCGCCAAACAGCTTGGTACGGGGCGTTACTCCGTCTATAAGAATTAGAAAGACTTTATGGAAAATACAAGCGGCAGCTATGGACTTGATAATAAGTCCTAGACTGCCGCTGTTTTTATTGGATCACCTATATCATTTGGGATGAAATTATGCGCCTGGCGAATGAAGCCTGTTAGTCTCTTCCTTGCGGCCTTTCATTAGGAACAAGCAGAGAAGAGCAACTGCCATACTAATCGCTGCCACATAGAACAGGATGGAGTAATCAAAGATATCAATCATGAGTCCCAGTAGTGGAGGCGAACTGATGGCGGCAAGAGAAGAGACCAGATAATACATCCCAGTTCGTGTGCCTATACTCTCCTTTGTCCCCGTAGCTACAATGTAAGGATAGGAATTGATATTAATACAAGCCCAGAAAATTCCACCGAGCAAGAGTAAACCTCGCAGGAGTAGCAGGTCCTTCGCAAAACCGACGAGAGCAAAGATGGTCATTAGTCCGCATACGCCGATGATGATCATTTTTTTCTTCCCAAATCTTCCGCCCAACCAGCCGCTCGGAATGGCGAACAGCACAAAGGCCAAAGAGAAGAAGGTGAGCGAGAAAGAGGCCGCCTGTTCACTGAGACCGAGGTGATGTTTGCCATATAAGGTAAACAGTGTCTCAACGCCTTGATAAGCTACGAACCAGAAGAAAATCGCCGCGAGCAGAAAGACTGTCGTACGGTCAAGCTGACCTCGAAAGGAAATACGAGAGGGCTTGGTGGCAGCATCTGCTTCTGAAGGAAGCTTCATTTGCACATTTACACCATCTCGATTTTCTTTGATGAAGCGTGATACGATAAACAGACATAACAAGGTGATTAGTCCAGCAACGATAAACGGAAGCGCTGGGTTTGATTTATACAGGATAGAACCTACGCCGAAAGCGAGAATAGAACCGAACCCACCCATGAAATTAATCAGCCCGTTTGCCTTCGTACGCTGCTCTTCAGGCGTAATATCCGGCATAAGGGCGACGGTTGGTGAACGGTATAAGCTCATGGCGAGATTCATCAGCATCATAAACAACAGAAGTGTAAATAGTCCGGTATGAAACGGAATCAGCATGGTTAGCACGGCAGCGAAAGGCATACCGATCATAAGATAAGGCATTCTGCGTCCAAAACGCGAGGTAGTGCGGTCACTACGGTTGCCGACCCAAGGCTGCAGGAATAAGGCAAAGTAATTATCAATCGTCATCAAGAAGCTGATAAGGGCCACACTATGTACGTATTTTTCTAGAAAAAAGGGTACGAATGCGTTATACAGACTCCATGTAATGCTGATGCTGAAAAAGCCGAATCCGAGCAACCAGACTTTTTTCACACGTTCACACTCCCTTATTATTTAGCTAGAAGTCCAGCCAGCACGTCTGGATGATCGGTAATAATACCTGACACTCCAGCTTCAATCAAAACCTTCATCCGCTCCGGATCATTAACGGTCCAAGGATGGTAGGCGATGCCATGCTTAGCCGCTTCTTCGACGAATTCAGGAAGTACCGCTTGATGATGAGCATGCAGTGCGTTCGCGCCAAGCGTAGCTGCATAATCCCAAGGACGATACAGACCCTCCCCGTATAGAATTCCAGTCTTGATCTCAGGTGCGATCGTTTTACTGTAAGCTAGGGAATAATGGTTGAAGCTCGAAAAAATCACACGATCGCTCATCTTGAACTCCCTTACAGCCGCGATAACCTTTTCCTCCATACCCGGGTAAAAAAAAGTACCATTTTTAAACTCGATATTCAGTATCGTATCTCGTCCTTGCAGCAGACTTAATAAATCTTCTAGCAATGGGAGTTTTTCGCCTTTGAATTCGGGACCGAACCATGAGCCCGCATCCACTTCCAATAATTCCGCAAGAGTATGATCCTTCACATAGCCACTTCCGCTTGTCGTACGGTTTAGGGTTTCATCATGAATAAGAACACATCCGCCATCCTTGGTCATTTGTACATCAGTTTCAATTCCGGTTGCACCTAACTCAAGACCTTTGCGGAATGCTGCCATAGTATTCTCCGGACACACTGCCGAGGCGCCGCGATGCGCAAAATTAATGATGTTTCTCATAAGATATCAATCCCTCCAATTTTGTGTTTGCTATCGCCCTGTAGATGAGGACTACTTGTCATATTCCACACAGAGTAAAGAAACCCTGTTTAGAAATACTGACAGGGCTCTATTTCTTGAAATTTAACGTACAGTTGACCTTACAGCAATTTTCGGTTCAATGGTTCATAGCTCTATAAGGGATTCGTTCCAGTAATCCTGATCCGTAGATATCTTGCAGCTTCAGCTCTGGCATATGAATATAACCGATATAACAGTCGCACACCTTCATTCGGCAGNNTATAGCGGATAGACCTTCCAAGCCATCGCGGTAGAGATTGCCAATAACACCTCTGTCCTTATAGCAGCGTTTCACCAGTCCAGCGCCTTGTACATAAAAGACTTCATTTCCAGCATTACAGGTTTGACCAAGGCTTTCGTAATCCATAGCATTCATAGCAAAATGCGGATCAATCTTGCTCAGAATGGAAAGATCCTCGGCTATATAGTAATCTGGTTTATCTTTATAAGCATTGACCCATAGATATACACTCTCCGGTAATGCTGCGCGAAGCGAGGCTATAGCTGGAAAGGCGCTGCGTATCCCAACGCTTCCTACACTGAAAGGAACAACGTTATCGTACAAAGTCATACATTGCGTTAGAAACTTATCCTCGCTCACCTGTCCGGGGTGGTAAGTAGCCCAAAAGGCAGCTTTACTTCGATTCAGTTTGGAGATGAAATCAAGATTTGCTGAAAGGTTAGTCTGAATCGCCACCTTATCCACATGTTCCATATTGGAGAGCGAGATCATAGCTTCTTTATACCAACGATGAATCAGACCTTCTCCATAAGGGTTGAAAAAGATAGACAGGCGATGGCCTGCCGCACCTTGCAAAGAGGCCCACTCTACAAAGCTCTCCAGCCCTTTCCGATCCTTCGCGAGAGTGGCTGCGCTGTCTTTTGTTTTGCCGAAAGGACAGTAGGGACAGTCANNGAGGTGAGAGAGCCGCGGTAGTAGAGAACCGCATTCATGGCAATACGAACCTTTCCATTTGCTCCCGAATCTCCCCTGAAATAAACCAATCCCCAATGGAATCAGAATAGCCCAGCCCTTCGGTAGTGAGGCTAAGTATGCCATCTTCTTCCTGTCCAAGGCCGGTATGAAGCAGGTTGGCCAGCTCAGGATAATCGCTCCAGAGCGAATTTCTGAATCGCAGGTAGTAATCTTCAATCCTCAGACCTTCACTATGTAGAATCGCCTTTAGAATAAAGCGGCGCTTCTGTTCTTCCAGACTTAGCGCAATTCCGTAATCTGCTGTATCGTAACGATCCGTTGCCACATAATTGGCAATAATACTCTCCGTTGCTTTACGACTCACTCCATAACGGGAAGCGTAATGTACGTTGCGAGTATAGGATCTAGCCCCGCATCCCAGCCCGACCATTCCTTCTTCCTGACAGCTGTAGTCAAGAATGCGTTTATCCGTTCCTGCGGTTTCTTTGGCGAAACGACGCATGGAATATTGACGATAACCTCTGGCTTTAAGCAGTTGCCCAGCGGCTTTATAGCAGTCTAGGCGAATATCCTCCTGACGCTGGATATCACCTGGCTTCACGATGGTATGCTCACGGGTGTAGAGCGGATAAATAAAAATCTCCTCCGGATCATAGCTAAGCGCCTGATTTAGCGAATACAGCCAAGAGTCGACGGTCTGCCCCGGAAGACCATAGATCAGATCCAAATTTAGAATGGGAAAATCATATTTGCCCAGTAGCTCCAGTNNATTCTGAGGGCGAAAGATGGCCGCTGATTCAGCAGCGACAAAACTTTGGATGCCCATACTGACCCGATCCACCGTATTTTCTTTTAGAATATTCAGCTTCTCTTCGTTGAGGGTCTCTGGTGAAGTTTCCACTGAGATGGAGGCCGAGCTCGTATCCAGTCCCATCGTATCAACGGCAATGCGGAACAAGCGGCGAAGCTGATCTGCCGCCAACAGTGTAGGAGTTCCACCACCAATCGCGAAGCGGGCATAAGGTTTATGTCTAGTGAACTCGGCCCACTGCTTGGCTTGACGTTCTAGCGCGTCTACGTAAGTAGCGTGAACATTCGCGCGTTTATCAGGTAAGGTGAACAGGTTGCAAAATCCACAGCGAGCGCCGCAAAACGGGATATGCATATACAGAAAAAAGGATTCTGCAGGCTCATCCCGCCATAAGCATTCTAGTGGAATCGGAGGCTGTAGATCCCT
>DJUJ01000033.1:11490-11619 GCA_002438345.1 Paenibacillus sp. UBA6285 | reverse complement strand
TCCCGCGAGCCGCGCATATGCTGCTGCGCGCGGCAGAGCTTGGCGCAGCACCGCTCGCCTGCCGGCTGGCGGCGCTGCTGCAAGAGCGGGACCTGTTCAAGGGTCCCGCGGCACTAGATTGCGACCTCG
>DJUJ01000033.1:8910-11360 GCA_002438345.1 Paenibacillus sp. UBA6285 | reverse complement strand
GCGCGAGAGCCGCAATTTCCTGGCGCAGCTGCAAGCAGCGCCGGGTGCGACCGTGAACGACATCAGCCTCTGTGGGCTGCTTCTGTCGTTCGCCTATCCCGACCGTATCGGACAGAAACGCGGCGATGACGCGTTTCTGCTCTCCGCCGGTCGTGGCGCGGCCATGCGGGAAGGACAGCCGCTGGCCCGTTCCGCTTATATTGTGGCCGCTTCCGTTGACGATCGAGCGACACAAGGAGCAATTATGCTGGCAGCAGAGATAGAAGAAGGACAACTGTTTAAGTATCATGCGGATCTCGTCACTGAGGACGCGGACGTGTATTGGGATAAAGAAAGTGGGAGTGTGAAGAAGCGCCGCAGAACAATGTTTGGTGCTCTCGTCTTAAAAGAAACTTCACATGAAAGACCCTCCGCGGAAGAAACAGCGAAAGTATTGTTAAGTGTTATCGCTGAAAATGGGATTGAAATCTTACCGTGGGAAAAGGGAACCACACAGCTTCGTGAGCGGTTAATGTTCATGCACGCCTTACGTTCGGACTGGCCTGATGTCTCAAATGCAGTATTAATTGAGAAGCTTGATGAATGGCTATTACCATACATTCATGGTATGCGTAACTTACGCGACCTTCAGCGAATTCCGTTATCTCGTGCGCTTGAGGGGATGCTGGACTGGAATCAGCGACAGGTTCTTGAGCAGGAAGCGCCGACACATATTACGGTTCCTAGTGGCTCACGTGTGCCCGTGGACTATGCTAATCCAGCTGCTCCTGTACTGGCGGTACGATTGCAAGAGATGTTTGGACAGATAGACACGCCTAGAATTGGAGGAGGAAAGGTACCTGTATTACTTCATCTTTTGTCACCGGCAAGAAGACCGATGCAGGTAACTTCTGATCTTGCAAGCTTTTGGCGCGGTACTTATTTTGAGGTCAAAAAAGATCTAAAAGGACGTTACCCTAAGCACTATTGGCCAGACGACCCATTGCAAGCTATACCGACCAATCGAACACGTCCCAAGAAGTAACTATGGTTACTTATACACTTGATATTGTTCATTAGATGTTTTGTCTTCAGCTTACAGGGTATTTAACTAGTGAAGACAATTACTAAGGAGGGCTTCAAGTGACTAAAAAAATCGTAGGGATCTTCGACACAGAACAAGAAGCAACCAGAGCAATTGAAGGACTTCACAATCAAGGATTTAGTAATGATGAAATATCAGTAATCACACGTGATCGCGATGAACTAAGACATATTTCGGATAATACAGGCACAATGGCACCAGAAGGTGTTGCAACAGGCGCAGCTACAGGCGGCGTATTGGGTGGTGTTACCGGACTTCTAGCAGGTATCGGAGCGCTCGCCATACCGGGTATTGGTCCTATTCTAGCTGCAGGACCTATTGTGGCAACTCTGACAGGTGCAGCCGTTGGTGCAGGTGCAGGCGGCTTAGTTGGCGGCTTGATCGGTCTTGGCATTCCTGAGGATGAGGCAAAAGAGTACGAAGGATACGTAGAAAGTGGTAAGATCCTTGTGCTTGTGGATGATAACGGACGCGGATATCAAGCACATGATGTATTCCGTGGTAATCGTTCGCTGAATGCTCAGCGTTACGAAGGGAAGGAACCTATAATGAAGACACTAGACTAGGGAATTCAATGGCTAACAGAGCCGATCGGACAGCTGAAGTCTACAATCGCGATAAAATTTAAAATGTTAATCGAACTACATTTTTTCTATAAACAATCAACTCAAAGACTGCACCTTCTAGCATTACGCTATGAGGTGCAGTCTTTTTTGTGTATGTGGACTCATATGAATTCAATCTTTAATAAACTATGGGTGTTTGGAGATTTATTGTTTTGTCATGGAAACGATGACCCCACATGCCAAGCTATATCTCCTTCCTCTGATAGATCCGGATGGATACCATGATAGAAATTAGAGCGATTGCTATAAGTGCTACAGGAGCTGCATAGGTGAGCATCTTCAACAAATTCTCGCTAGGGCGAGTAAATGACAGGCCCAAGTTAGGTAGTAACATGATAATTCCAGCGGGGACGAAGAAGATGAGCATCATAAGTATGCGTCCTTTTTCCACACCAAACTTAAATAAGATCGGCAGGGTCAAGCTCAGGACCAGTATTCCAAGTCCGAGAAAGACTAGTGATGTTGTCAAGTTTAATGATAGTTCAACCTTCGTTAAGAGATTGCAAAGGAAGAAAATGATGACGCCAAGCAAGGAGAACGATAGTCCAAGTACATATTTACTCGTAACCATATCTCTTCTCGAAACGGGCATGGTGAGCGCAAATTTGTCCCACTTGGCTCGTTCATCATAAGATAGCGCGGTGACTGGGAGCATAGCACTCAATATACAGACCATTCCACCAAAGAAGGATGTATTGTTCATAGCGATACTAAATACGAGATAGAACCCAACCAAAATG
>DJUJ01000033.1:0-8859 GCA_002438345.1 Paenibacillus sp. UBA6285 | reverse complement strand
TGTGATTGCTTTGAATGTGATCCTTGATGACTAATGCTTCTACGCCAAATTGATGTTTCCGAACACCCTTTACGATCGAAGGGTTGATCTTCGCTAACTCATCCTCCGAGCATTTCAACACACCGTATGTTTCCAATAGCTCATCTTTAGGCTCGCTAAACACAATTCTGCCCTTATGTATGAATGTGATATAGTCGCAGACCTTTTCAAGGTCACTAGTGATGTGGGAGGATATGAACACGGAGTGCTGTTCGTCCTGAATGAACTCTAGGAATACATCCAATATTTCCTCTCGAACGATCGGATCAAGTCCACTTGTAGCCTCATCTAATATGAGGAGCTTGCTGTCATGCGAGAGCGCAGTGGCGATGGATAGCTTCATCTTCATTCCCTTGGAATAATCCTTCACGGGCTTCTGGTTAGGTAAGGAGAATCGATTAATGAGTTCCGAATACTTAGCTTCGTCCCATGTTCGGTAGATGTTCTTGAGAATGGTGTTAATATCTTTAGCTGAAAGATTCTCAGGAAAGTTGCTTTCGTCGAGCACAACGCCAATATGTTCCTTCACAGCGTCGAGATCCTCTCTATTATCCTTGCCGAGAATGTTTATCTTCCCATGATCTCTTGCGATCAGATCTAATATCAATTTAATTGTGGTACTCTTGCCAGCGCCGTTCTCGCCGATGAAGCCCATGATACAACCTGCGGGCAATTGAAGTGAGATATCTTTCAAGGTAAAGTCATCATACGTCTTGGATACATTCTGAAGTGTTAGGGCATAATCCATGTTTTATTCCTCCTCATATAGGATTGTCATCATCTGAATTAATTCAGGGAGATCCAGCTTGCATAAAGTGGCTGCTTGAATGATATGTTGCATATGATCCTCGATAATCCGAAGCTGTTCCTCACGAATAAACTCCATATTCTTGGCTGCGACGAAGCTGCCTTTACCTGTGACGGAATAGATAAAACCTTCGCGCTCCAGTTCCTCGTAAGCTCGTTTTGTCGTAATTACACTGATGCGCAGCTCTTTGGCTAGAAGTCGCATGGACGGCAGTGCGTCGCCTTCGTTCAACTCTCCAGTGATGATCAGAGATTTGATCTGTGAAACAATCTGTTCATATATTGGCTGTCCACTGGAGTTGCTTATTATGATATTCATCGTTCACCGCCTTGATCGCACATTTTAATATTGTATATATGTATTATATACAATATTCGAGTTTGAGCAAGTGATTTTTTTGATACTTTTTTCACAATGTAGTGGAATTCCGTATCCTGTGGCACTAATGAATAGCGGCAGGATTATTAGCATAAGGATCATAAATATAAATTCTCTTGCTATCGTAATCTAGGTTGCCATGTTGTTCGAAGCTTGGAATTTTAAAAAGAATGATTTCAGCTGTTGAAGGAAGGGTGCAGGTATGGGTTTACTTCTTGTGATTTTCTTCTTCATTGGTTTAATCATGATGATTAGCAATCAGTATACTATGATCAAGAAAATGGATGAATTGAATGAGACATTGCGTGAGATTAAGAACAATAATAGACAGGGTATGTAAATGCAGAAGGAGATGATGAAGTGGGAATCATTAAGAATTTCTCTCTGGTGGTTGTAAGTTTAATTGCTGATCTATGGTTTGGACTAGTACGAAAACCTGGTTTCTATGATAATCACACGGTTACTACAACAAAGCGGGGGTATGTTCTCTTTGTAACTTTGGCAGCTTTTATAGCTGTTGGGGCTGCCTTTTGGCTGTGCTTGAGAACATATTAATGAGAAGGCTGCCAAAGGGCAGTCTATTTTTAAAATATAAGAACGGATAAGGTTCACACTATACATCATCCTAGAATGTCATGTTATTACTTACCAATGGTTAAAATTTAAAACTGCCTCTTATTTGGGAATAACAAAGACAACTTACAAGAGAAGGATCCCATGAATTCTCCCTCTCAGAACCCAATTGCGTTAACTTATTCTCAACAATCGATCATTTCCTCACGTATCACCATCCCGAAACAAGCTCCTTATTATGTTCAGCGCACAAGATTAATGTCCAGACTTATGGATGAGAATCGTGCTAAGGTGACGCTTATTGCGGCTTCGGCAGGTTTTGGCAAAACAACGCTTGCGGCTGAATGGGCGCGTATCCATGCTGATGAAGTTGCTTGGCTATCGCTGGATATTGCAGATAATCAGCTCGTTCGGTTCTGGTTAAGTTTACGTGCGAGCCATGCTTCATTTTGCGTTGCAGGGACATGGTTTTATATTTTTGTCGGATCTATTCTATGAATGGAACCATCTTGATGATGCAAGAATCCAAGTGGACAAAGCGCTTGTCATGTGTAATTCCTCGGACCAAGTGTAGTTTAGTAAATAATCATTATAAGTGTTTATTACCAATCATTTACTTTAAGGCGTGATACTATGGAAGATAGCAGGTGATAGAACTAGCGAGGAGGAATTGTGCATGCAATTAAAAGAATGGTCTGAGGATGAGATATCATACGAGTTAAGTAATGATTATTCTATTCGTAAGGCAGAATCTGATAAATGGGGAATTTACTGTTCCATCTATTATAATATCCAATATATTGGCTTTTTTAGAGAAGATGGGTTTAATTCTGCCCAAAAAAATGCTTTCTGGATCTATAAAGGTGAGTCTAAAATAGGTGGAGTAAGGATGTCACCTAATCGGATATATCATTTATTTGTTATTCCACCGTTTAACGATACATATGTGCTGTTGAAATTACTAAAAAAGCTTTTGATATATTGGTCTGATCGAACTAAACCTATAAAAACCTTCGAGGTTTTACCGGATCAAGTTCAATTATTTGCACGGGCAGGGTTTTGGCCTGATGAGTTCAGATGCCGCTGGATGCAGCGTCCCACAGATCATTTCGAGGTCAAATGGAACGAAGAATTTAGGATTGGAAGTCCACAGATCGAAGATAATGGACAGGGTGCTAAACGATTTTTTCTTGAAGAGCAAATTGCCGAATGTAACTATGCGAGCTTTGATGGAAGTCTCGAAGCGATTAGGAGAAAGAAATTCTCTTATGAAGATTTTATTCCGAGTGAAGAACCTAATTATACAAATGAAGAATTACTTACAGCGTCAACACTTGTGTATGATCAGAAATCGGGACAGTTAATTGCGAATTGTCTCTTGGGTTTACAAGACGACTACGCAGCAGTCTACAGTATTGGTGTAATACCCACTTACAGAGGTAAAGGGTTAGCTACACTGATGTTGAAAAGAGGACTTCATCTCCTTAAAGATAAGTATCCTTTCCTAAGATTATATGTCATGGAAGGTAATGACGCGGAGTCTGTTTATTTAAATCTAGGATTTGTTCCAGGGGTACAAGAGATACAGAGCATGTATCTTCCTGCACGCGAGTAGCGAACAAATCATAATGGATTACGCTGACACTTACTAAGAACATAAAATGTGTTTTCTTAATAGAATGTTGTGAAGTCCATAATTATAGGGAGGCTCACAACAGATGCTGAAGAAAAAAGCTACTCTAAAGAAGAAAACATTATATTCTCAGTTTGCACAGAGACATGTACATGAATTTGAAGGTAGTACTAAATTGGCTGAAGAAGGTGCAGATCGACATAACCATCGCTTTGCAGGTGTTACGGGGCAGGCGATTCGAGTAGGGAATAGCCATATCCATGAAATTGATCTTAGTAGAACTGATTTCTTGAACCACTTTCATAATCTGAAAAAGATAAGAACAGGCCCTGCTATTTCAGTCGGAAATGGCAAGCATGTACATTTTGTATCTGGCCAAACTACATTAAATGATGGTCACGTACACCGATTCAATTTCGCAACATTGATTCAAGCTCCACTTGTGTAATGAATAAATTAGGTATGGAATGAAGCTCACGCGGAATGAAAGAGCAAATAAAAAAGGATGCCGGTTGGCATCCTTTTTTTACGTAAATCTAGCCATGTGAGGTTATGGGAAACATGAAATGTTTAGGTAGTTCTTTTAAAAGTGGACGCGCAAACAAAGTATCCTCACTCTGGGGAATTAATTCTGCCTTAATGTGATCTATTGTATAATCTGGTGTGAAATAAAAATGTATAGCCTCAGTTTCAGGAGAAATAATGCTATTCAATATCGCGTCGATATCAATACTTGTAGTACTGATAATATCAAAAATATGAAGCTGATGATCTTCATGTTTAAAGATAATAACAACATCAGCTTCTTCAATATAATAAAAGGAATCATGGAATGGAAGGATAAAATAAAACAGCAGTTGATGTTCATTGTTTATCACGCTNNACGCTGAGTACGGAGGATACCGGTATTCTTTCTTCTGCGAACTTTTTTATCAAGGTGAAATCAACAGAATTATTCGTAGATAAGGGCCGCACAGAGTAGGGTTTAGACGGTTGATTACTAAGATGAGTAACATTAATCGAAAAGCTACTTTCTTGCATGCGTTCAAATCCGAATTTAGGGTAAAAGTCCAAAGCGCTGTCATTTGCAAATAAGTAGATGAAGTCACATTCATGTTCGTACATAGCGATAATATGATCTATTAATTTTCTGGATAATCCTTGCATACGATAATCAGGATGTGTCATTACAGTGCCAATTTGAATAGCTTTATACTCTGTTTGATTTAAAATAATGGTCATTTTGTTTATGGATGCATTTGCTATCACGTGATCTCCGTCAACAAAGGAATAACAAATATACTTGTCATTCCAGCACCCTTGTTCAATCCAAGGTGTAAAATCGATCCCAAAGATCGTCTTAGCTAATGTATTAAAGCTTTCTTTATATTTTTCGATATGCTTATAATCACTGATCAATTGGTAATCGCTCATAAGTAAGCCTCTTTTCCAAAGTGTTTTTCATAGTCACGGATAATGGTTATATCTTACTACACCGTTCTAAAGTAATGTTTATTATAAAAAAACAATCCCGAAAATATTTGGAGGCTAGAAAATGAGAGAAATAGATTATAGTAATTATTACTGGAAAGACGAGAAAATCAGATTGCGATCTATACAAGAAGGGGATTGGGAAGGCTATTACACGAATCGTTTCGATACTCCAGCACGGCGACTCTTACAATGTGCTGTTGAACTACCACCTACTATTGCAGAGGCCAAGAATTTTACGGAAACTTATGCATAGTTCTCATCCAATAGACTAATGTTTACGATCGAAAATTTGCATGGTGAGAATGTTGGGGGAGTAAATCTGAATAGCATTGACGAGAAAAATAGTACGTTCAGTATAGGCGTGCAAGTGGATAAAGATCATCGAGGTAAAGGGTATGGGACGAGAGCTATAACGATCCTCTTAAAGTATGCTTTTTTCGAGCGACGACTAAATAAATTCAATGAATGTGCGCTTGAAGGTAATGAAGGTTCTATAACGATGTTAAAGAAAGTCGGCTGTGTTCAAGAGGGCGTGCGGCGGAAAGTGATCTACACGAATGGGCGATATTATGATTTGATATTGTTCGGATTGACAAAGGATGAATTTATGGAGAAAAACGAGTGAGGATTTGTAAGATTGAAAGGGACTTTGAATTCATTCTTTGATTTTCAATGAATGAGAAATTCCGCAGAATAGCGATCCTTCCATTACTGGAGGATCGCTGTTTTCGTTATGGTTCATGAGCTGGGCAGCTTGTTTCATCATGGCTCAATCATCCGCTAAAGGTCTGGACCCAGATGACGTTATTTGCAGATTTTTAGCCTTTGGAGCATAGTTTCGGACTCCAGTGCAGCTATTCATTAGGAAGGACTATATATTTGCTGTTTGTCATGCCAATAGCGCCTATGGGGTCCGTTAGCATTCCAAATGTGGGATAATGCTGCATTTAAGGTCAACTGTGTCCATAGCTGCTTCGGAAGCACAATTCTTTTCTAAAGAAAATCCTAGAAAGCACCTTCTATAGTTCTATATTATGCACTTTCATCATATGAAAAATTCACAATAGAAAAGTACAAAAATCTACTCTCTCTACGTACTTCCATATAAATCATCATCATTATCTACTACATTCAGATACATATTGGAAAAAGTGAACCCACTACCACATTTCAGGTTGTGAAAGTTGGAGAATAGTGCTTATACTAGAGTTATAGAAGGTAAGATTAGCCAAAAAAAATACAACATGAGGAGGGTTTATATGGCGTTTATGATTGCTCAACGGGCTTTTATCAAGGTGTATCTTATAACGATGGTAGAACAACATCGCGGGTATGGATACCAAATGCTTGAGGATTTACGTCGAGATTTCAAGGCACATGGATATTCCCCTCCACAGAGCGAAATCTATCGCGCCTTGCATGAGTTGGTACAGCAAGGGATTTTATATCGTACTAAACAGCTAAAAGGGAATGACCCGAAGGTGGATTTTCAAGAAATTGTCTTGTATCATTTTACTTCTGATGGAGAAGAGAAAGCGAAGCTTTATAAGAAGCAGGTGAAGACTGATCTTGATCGCTGCTTAGGTATTTTGAACAAGGCGGTTGCGGATAACTTCTAGAACTGGAACTATAGTTATATTTTCAGGATGCTCTCACCCTGTTATAATGGTTACTGCCGGATAATTGCAGTATATACTTGGAGGTAACAAATGATGGATGAACATATGAAACGTCGATTGGACAAACAACGTAAGCTATTCAGCCAACTTGGCATCACACTAGATGCTCTAACCATACATGAAAAAGAATTCAGTATGAAGCTTCGCGGTTACGATGCGGAGGAAGTAGATACATTTCTAGATAGCGTGATCAAGGATTATGAGCGTTTTTATGCGACGATCGCTGATCTGATGGATAAATGGCAAGAACAGCAGCTGGAGATGCGAGAATTAAAGACAGAAACCAAAGCCACAGAGGTTATTCAAGTTCCAGTGCTTCGAGGCATCGACCCAAAGGAATTAGAAGAGGTCATTCTAAAATTGGAGACCAATGTTCGTCAGCTTAAAGAAAAGCTTCCCCAAATCGAAAGCTATTTATAAGCATGAATTTTGATATCAGGTGCTCCGCTTGACATTTGTAAATTTACCATTGACGAGTTAGCAGTTCATGAATTATGATATGTTCATAAATGATCATTTATATTTTAGTGGCGTGTTACCGTTAAGGGCATGAGCCAAGAATTGACTTCATCTCGATGAGGCATTCTTGGCTTTTTTTGTTCCTAATTGACGATAATATGAGAAAGGAGTGATGAGCTTGTCGCGGGAGATCGAGCAATTTCAAGCNNTGTGATTGGGAACAACGTTGTAATGGTTCAGGGAAGCAAGAACAGCAAGGAATATGTCATCATTGGCAAAGGTATTGGTTTTGCTGTGAAAGGTTCAGGTGTGATTGAAGGAAACGATCCTCGTATTGAGAAATTGTTTCGTCTAGAAGACCGCGAAGCCTGGAGTCAGTATCAAATTTTGCTGGAAGACATAGATCCCAAAGTGATGAGAATAACTGATGAGATAATTGCTGATATCCAAAGTCAATTTCCTGACAAATTAAACGACAAGATTTATCTGGCACTCCCGAGCCACATTCAGTTCACCATTTACCGTCTGCGCAACGGGATGGATATTATTAATCCTTTTTTACAAGAAACTAAGATGTCTTTCCCGAAGGAATTTGATATCGCTTACAAGGCATCAGAGAAGATCAATGCTGAATTTCAGGTGCAAATTCCCGAAGACGAGGTTGGATTTCTTACTTATCATGTGTACTCCGCAGTTAACAATGTATCGGTGGGTCAGTTAGTAAAAGCATCTAATATTGTGAGTGAACTTCTAGACATGATTCAGCAAGAACGGAATATAACTTTTGAGCATGGCAGTATGAATCATATTCGATTAATGATCCATTTACGGTTTTCGCTGGAACGTATTTTGAAGGGATCACTAATAGATAATCCCTTTGTGAAACATATTAAGAAGGAATACAAAGAGGAATACAAGTTATCTCAAAAACTCGGCAAAGTAATGCAAAGATCTCTAGGTGTAGAAATCCCGGAAGAAGAGCTGTGTTTCCTGGCGATGCACTTACACCGATTATTTCAGACCTTGGTGAAACAAAATTAACATCTTTAGAGGAGTGGAGCATATGTTTTCCAAATGGAAATCAAAAAAAGAAGAGAAACATACTGGACATACAATCGAAATCATGGCACCNNTTTGCTGGTGGTCATATGGGTAGCGGGATTGCAATCAGACCTTCCGAAGGGATTCTAAAAGCTCCTTTTGATGGCACGGTTGCTCATATCGTGAAATCGAGTCATGCAGTTATTCTGGAACATGCCTCCGGTGTGCAATTGCTGTTACATATCGGAATCGATACGGTCAGCCTTAAGGGCAACGGATTTGTCAGTCATATTGCCTCTGGAGATCAAGTGAAAGCAGGTCAAACCTTAATCGAATTTGATCTGGACGTAATTCGCGCAGCAGGTTGTGACACAATTTCGCCTGTAATCGTGACCAGTACAGAGGATACACCACCTCAAGTGAACGGACATTATGGTCAGGTTACAGCAGGACAGGATCTGATTCTTACTGTGGCTTCAAAGTAATAAGCTACTAAAGCATTACTACTATTGAATCGAAAGGATGATATTGTTATGTTGGCTTTTCTACAAAAATTAGGTAAGTCGCTTATGCTACCAGTCGCTACCATGCCAGCGGCAGCTATTCTTCAAGGGTTTGGATTGCTTGACTATGAAAAAGATTTGCATCTAGGATCAGCAGTTGGGGGATTCTTGAACCAATATTTTGCTCCATTTCTAAACGCCGGTGCGGGTGCTATCTTCGGAAATCTTGCCTTGATCTTTGCGGTCGGGGTC
>DJUJ01000002.1:52007-55984 GCA_002438345.1 Paenibacillus sp. UBA6285 | reverse complement strand
TAGGTGCGAAAGTTGAGTTATTTACCTTTAGTAAAACGAATTGACCTTCGGTGTACAAGAGTTTAACATCCGTACTTTCATTGAAATATAGATCAACTTTCACACTTGCACTTTCAGTTGTGAAGACCGAATTGTAAGCATTGGTGTCCTTCGCATTAATTGACTTCACATAATTGATTATAAGGTTTATGATTTCACTTTTGTCAGGGTCGGGTTCTTCTTTTGGATTAATAAAAAAATTGGTGTCATTGATTGTAATCTCTTTTTGTTGAGTGCTCCAATTCACCTCTTTTCCAAGTGATTTTGACGCTTCGCGTAATGGGATATATGTGGTGCCCTTATAGCTTAGTATGAGTGCATTTGTGCTTGATTTTCCTCGAAATTAGAGAATCCTCCATCGGTGAGGAAAAGTCTCGAGTCTTCATTTATCCAAACAATTACACTATTTTTTTGAAATATCATATCAAGATCTACCTTTGAGACTTGTGTACCAGGTGCAAAGGTTATCTTCCATCCAGAATAAATAGTACGAAGTAACAAATAAAGTTCTGAAGTATGGATTGCAGTGAATATGAAAAAAATTTACGGACAAGTGAAAGCACCTAGAAACGGTTGCGCTTACTCTGTCCGATTTTTCATGCCTATCGTATTGGAATTATCCAAGGCTGTACTTACTTAATATCTTATAAGAAATTCTTGAAATCACAGAAANNTGGGATGCTATTATACAAATATAAATAAAGACGAGGTGATGTTATGCAAGCGAAATTGGCAGCGGACGCCATTCCCCTCACCAAAAAGCGGAATTCATGGATAAGAACGATAAAAAAGTATAAAGTGATGTACGCTCTCTTGTTACCGGCATTAGTTTACTTTGCCGTATTCAAATACGTTCCTATGGCGGGAATCATTATTGCTTTTAAAAACTATAACCTAGCTTTGGGACTATGGGATAGCCCATGGGTGGGATTTAGAAATTTTACAGATTTTATGAACGGCGTTTATTTCTGGGACATCATGAGAAATACGATTATCATATCGCTGTATAAGCTGTTATTCGGTTTCTCAGCTCCTATCATACTTGCTTTGCTGCTCAATGAAGTTTATACCCAATGGTTTAAGAAAATCGTACAAACGATCACTTATTTACCCCACTTTCTATCATGGGTCATTGTTTATGGAATGATGGTGGCATTATTAGCCCCAGGGGATGGTCTTTTTAACATGATTTTGAAGGAAGCTGGAGTTGAACCCATCTCATTCCTAACGGAACCTGCCTGGGGCAGACTGCTGATCATCTTATCTGAAATATGGAAGGATATTGGATGGGGAGCGATATTGTACCTTGCAGCATTAGCAGGAATCGATCCAAGCTTATATGAAGCGGCTAGAATTGATGGCGCTTCCAAATGGAGACAGCTATGGCATGTAACACTTCCCGGCATTCGAGGCGTGATGATTCTGATGCTGATCCTTAAATTAAGCCATATTCTGGATGCTGGCTTTGACCAAATATTCATGTTTGCCAACAGCTTTAATCAGGAGAAGATCGACATTATCGACACATGGGTATACCGTGAAGGGCTCGAGCGACTTAAGATTGGCTTGGCTACTGCTGTGGGATTGTTTAAAGCGGTCATCGGATTTGTTTTAGTGTTGGCAGCGAATAAGCTCGCCAAAAAATTCGATGGGCAAATTTGGTGAGGTGGTTATCAATATGATCAATTTGACAATCGGAGAGAAAGTCTGGCAAGCAGTCGTTTATTTTATTCTTATTTTGCTAGCTCTACTTTGCTTACTACCCTTTCTATATGTGGTTGCTGTTTCAGTGACGCCAGAATCGGTTNNAAGTGTTAAGAAGAGGAATTGTTATTATACCAGAAACCTTTACCTTTCTAGCCTATAAAGAAGTATTCATTTCTCATGGTATCGGGCAGGCGTATAAAATTACATTGTTTCGAACGATAGTAGGTACTGCTCTCAATGTGTTCTTTACGGTAATAGCGGCATATCCGTTATCCAAAAAATATTTGCCGGGTCGAAGCCCATTTTTACTATTCATTGTCTTTACCATGATGTTTGGGGGAGGATTAATTCCGACTTATTTACTAGTCCGCTCTCTGGGATTGCTAAACAGTCCATGGGTATTGATTATTCCAAATCTCATTAGTGCATTTAATCTGGTGATCATTAAAGGCTTTTTCGAGCAATTGCCTGCTGAAATCGAGGAATCAGCGAGGGTAGACGGTGCAAGTGAGCTTCAGTCGTTATGGCGGATCATTTTACCCCTGTCCTTGCCCGTCCTTTCCACAATTTCCTTATTTTACGCAGTCGGGCATTGGAATAGTTATTTCGATGCTATTGTTTATATCAATGATTCCAACTTAATGCCGCTTCAAGTGATCTTGCGCAACATCCTGCTTAACGTCGCAACCCAAAGTGCTGATTCGCTTGCCAATACCGGAGCTGTTAGTACGTTCGCTATACAAATGGCAGCAGTTGTCGTGACTACAGTTCCGATTTTGATCGTTTACCCATTTATGCAAAAGCATTTTACCAAAGGTGTACTCTTGGGATCGGTTAAAGGTTAAAAGAAATTCCAACCTGAGTTGTTACGGGGAAACCGTGATAATATAGAAGCAAAGGAGAGGTCATTATGCAACGTAAAGCGATTACATTTGCTATTCTGACAGCAATGGTCGGTGTGGGAACGGTATTGTCAGGATGTGGGGACAAAAAAGAGGTTACATCGTCAGCTACGGGTAATTCACAAGGCCAGTCTAGTCCCTTTGAAACCAAATTGAAAATTTCGATGTTTAACCAAGGCACTTTCAATGCTGCTGCTCCGATTCCTCCCCGTGAAGAAGATATCCAACGCCAAATGTTGGAGAAAGCAGTAAATATCGACTTGGAAATGATGATTCCTCAATCAGGTCAAGCAACGACTAAATTAAATACGCTCATTGCTGGAGGAGATATTCCAGATTTGATTTTCTTGAAGAGCCGGGCTGATCTTGCGCAATATTATGACCAAGGCGTTCTTGCGGATTTGACACCGTATCTGGATCAATTTCCTGAATTACAGAAACGTTTTAGCAACGACTCCTGGGAGGCGATGTCCTATCAAGGAAAAACCATTGGGGTTCCAGGTTATGATAATGTAAATGGTATCAGTCGAAGCTTCTTCATTCGCAATGATTGGCTGAAAAAGCTGANNCCGGACGGTAATGGCAAAAACGATACTTACGGATTCATAGGCGGCATGAATAAAGAAGGCAATCTGCAAACCTACGGCTTCGATAGTTTGATGTGGATGTTTGGCGTCAATCCTCCATCAGCCATTGATGTGAAAGACAATGAACCGGTGTTCCTGTATACTGACCCAAAAATGAAAGAGGCGCTCGCTTATATCAATAAAATGATGGAAGCCAAAGTTGTAGATCCAGACTGGGTGACAATGAATACTCCCGATTTGTTGGACCAAAAGTTATTTAAGGGTAAAGTTGGCTTCATGATAAGAGATGCACGCAGGCTGGAACCGGATTATCAGCAGAAAATGAAAGAAATCAGTGGAGAGGTGCCGGAATGGATCGTCATTCCTCCAATGATAGGTCCTTATGGTGATCAAATTGTAGAGAGAAAATCGTTCCAAGGCAATTCATGGGCCATATCGAAGAAAGCGGATAAGGACAAAATCATTCGGATCTTGTCCATGCTGAATTATCTCTTTACGGACAAAGATGCATATCCGAATTTTGCATACGGAATTAAAGGAATTCATTGGGATTTAGTGGACGGCAAGATCAAGAATAAAACCTCCGAATTATCAAAGGAAATGAAAGAAAAGTACCTATGGGTTGACCATTATAGAATGCCGCGTCGTGGTGATGATGCTGAGTACTTCAGCTTCCAGAATCCTAAGACGGCAGAAGCTTTTGAGAACAATCAGAAATACGTGGCGCCTACTTTGCCCGGGA
>DJUJ01000002.1:37494-51932 GCA_002438345.1 Paenibacillus sp. UBA6285 | reverse complement strand
AGGACGGTACCGTTTCAGCGAGAAAGATAAGGAACATTTATGCGCGAAGCATATAAATTCTTATCTTTTAAACAAAGAGAGTGGCTATAAATAGCCCCTCTCTTTATTGTCATATGCTATTATTTGTTTAATACAGATTTAAAAGGAAGATGATCGATGCGAAGAAGAATCAGCTTGCCTTTAAAACTATTTTTTATCGTGTTTGCATTTGTATTAAGCTGCATAATCTTGATAAGCCAATTGTCTTATCGCTATGTCCAAAAGGAAATAAGAACCACTGACATTTATTACACCAACCAAATACTTGACAAGGTAGATCAGTATTTCACAGTTAATTTTTCCTCCTTCCAGACGATCCTGTTCTCGGTCGAAACATCGGTGAAAGCCAACATTGACAATACGGAAGTGATTAAAAAGCAATTAAGAGAGCTGTATGAACTCAACAGTAATTACGTCAGTAATATTTATTTGATCAAAAACGATTTATCCATTCTAGGCGGGAGTACACCTACCCGAATATTCGATGAACCTTTATCGGAAAGAGAACCTTTGTTTGATGCGGCTGACAAGAATAGAAGGACTACATTTGTCAGTGATCCTTACAAATCTAAATATTCCGGCTGGACAGTTACGATGGTTCGATACCTGAACGGCGCTCCGTTTCCTATGGCCATTGCGGTAGATTTGGATCTAAATGCCATAGAAGAAACCTTGTTCAAGATTAATAAAAAAGAACAAATGAATTTGGCTCTAATCACCGCATCGGGGAAAATCATTGCCGGATTTTCGGAAAATAAAGGACCCCTGAATATTCAAGATCATACTTTTTCAATCGGTGAAACGTCAGCGGAACAAATTCTGGATACTACAGAAACAAGCCTTCAACTGCATACTAAGGATGGCATTCCGGTCTCCCTTCTGAAAAAACCGACTGAGAAATTCAACTGGACCCTCATCTCGATCAACGATGAATCACGCTTGAAAGCTGCTTTGTCCAGATTGGAAACCTATTATATCGAGCTTCTAGCTGCAGGTTTTCTCTTAAGCCTGTTCGTTTCCTTCTTTATTGCCAAATATATAAGGAATNNCTCCCTCACAACTACAATATCGATTAACCGAAACGATGAGTTTGGAGATCTCTCCCGAGCATTCGATCGTATGCTGCAGCAAATTGTGGAACTGATTCGGGGAGCAGAGCTTCATAATGAACTTGAACGGAAGCTGGAAATTCAAGTGCTGCAGTCTCAAATAAACCCTCATTTTCTGTATAACACGCTTGGTTCTATCAGCAATGTCATACGACTCGGACAAATAGAGAAAGTAGATGTGGTGATCGAGTCTCTCATTTCAATATTGGAATATGGGATAGCCGACGCTTCGGAGAAGGTTTCACTGCGTCAGGAATTGCAAAATGTATCGGACTATATCGCGATCCAGAACATCCGCTATAACAGGAACTTCCACTTAATCGAAAATATCGAAGCAGGGTTAATAGATTTTCCAGTTTTTCGAATGCTGCTGCAGCCCCTTGTGGAGAATAGTATCTTCCATGGTTATAACGGAGGGGGGATAGAAGGTCCTATTACTATTCATGCGTACAGAGAGGGCAGCATCGTCATCATAGAAGTAGTTGATCAAGGCGAGGGAATTCCAACTGATAAATTAAAGCATATTTTAATATCAGAACCGAGTGATGTGGAAGTGAAAAGGAAAAGAATCGGGTTAAATAACATTCATGGCCGAATAAGACTTCACTACGGAGAACAGTTCGGGCTCCAAATCATAAGCATACCTAAGGAAATAACCCGTGTTCGCGCCTTATTCCCAGCAGGCTTGTTTAAAGGAGATGCATGATGATGAGAGACTACACCTGCTTCATTGTTGACGATGAAGATCTAATCATTCAGAGATTGGAATTGTTTTTTAACGAGCTCTCTCATAGGGATAGGCGATTTCATTTAGTAGGAAAAGCGAATAATGGGCTAAAGGGGATAGAGGAGATCGAAAAGCTTAAGCCGGATATCGTGATATCTGATATCGTTATGCCGCGAATGGATGGAATTTCCATGATTGAGCAGCTAAAGCCAAAGCTTCCCCATACCCAATACATTCTTTTGACCGCCTATTCATCCTTTGAATACGCCCAGAGAGCTATTCAAGCCAATGTATTGGAGTACATTGTTAAGGTTCCGCTCAGGGAAGCGGATTTGGATCGAGCTTTAGACAAGGCAGCCGGGATTTTAAATGAGGTTAAGAAAAAAGAAGCTGAATTTCAATCGTTAAACGTATCCGTGCTTGAAAATAAATATAGAGTCCGCAAGCAATTTTTTAACGAGCTTATTAGAGGCGAAATCCCTTCTCATCGGGCATCGGATTTTGCCAATCGCATGCAGTTCCACTTCTTTCAAGCCAACTACTGCTGCTTCATTGTTGAAATGAATTTGTATGAAAGTTTCCGAAACGATTATTCAGCGTCCGATCAAAACATCTTGAAATATGCGATTACGAATATAATCGAAGAAACGGTGGTGAATGGTGGCAGAGGTGTAGCTGCGGATCTATCCGATAATCGTTTTATTGGCTTTCTTTCCTGGGAAAATAATCGTAGTGATATGGACACGGAATATGCTTGCCATTCATTGGGTAGTCAGATCGTCGCCCATTTACATCAATATTTGAATCAAGGGGTATCCGTCGCTTTTGGAGGTCCGCACCGAGGCTGGGAATCCATCAAACAAGCTTACATGGAAGCTAATAACGTGTGTGAGGATTTCTACTATCATGAAGAGAAAGTAGTCAAAACACCCATGCATCGGTTCCATTACCGTAATGACAAAAAGGAGGACTTTCAGCTGAAACTGGCTGATTTTCTCACATGGGTACAAAGAAAAGTTTCCAAGGAAGAGCTGGAGAAAGAACTCTCTGCTTTAAACCAATTTGTGACGGATTATAAAATTCATAAGTCCATCATGGCACCTATGCTTCAAGGCTTGTACAGAGACATTACTGCGAAATTTAAATCGGGGAACTCGTTGACCACGGATGCATCAGAGTTTCCCATAAAATTTATGACATTTCGGGAGCAGCTTGCCTATATTGGCGACTTCACCTTCGAATATGTACACGCTGGCCAACTTTTACATCGTATAGAAATCATGAGTGCTATGCGGTTTATAGAGAGAAACCTGAAACAGCGATTAACGCTCGAGGCGATTGCCGAGGAAGTGAATTTAGCTCCATCATATTTTAGCAGCTTATTCAAAAAAACAATGAACGAGGGCGTTATCAGCTACATCAACCGTAAAAAAATTCAATTAGCTCTCGAGCTGTTAAATGTTCAGGATTATTCTTTATTGGAATTGTGCGAGGAAGTAGGAATTGTGAATGAAGGTTATTTTTGCAAATTATTTAAAGAATATACGGGTGATACGCCTAAGCAATATCGGATAAAAATGACACGGTATGAATCCAAATAAGGTTGCAAAAAATGTATAAATTTCTCGCGAAATCATGTAAAAAAAAACGCATCAAAAAGCTTACCATGATAGAAGGATCTAATCATGGAGGTTATCAAAATGGAGCTTATTAAAGCAGATGTAACCGTCGTAGGCGGAGGTATTGCTGGGATATGCGCTGCCATTGCTGCCGCACGCCAAGGGCTGCAGGTTTCACTTATTAATGATCGACCGGTTCTTGGAGGAAATGCGAGCAGCGAGGTCAGGGTTCATATCAACGGGTCGGCTTATCTCGGAAATAGTCCATCCTATTATGCACGTGAGGGTGGATTGGTGGAAGAACTCAAGTTGAAGATTTTTCACTATAATCCGTTATACAACAAGAAGCTTATGCTTTCGCTTTCGGATACGGTCTTGTTGGATATGGTTTATGCTGAGCCTAACATTTCTCTATTTCTGAATACATGCGTGCATGAAACGGGCATGGAGAAAGGCAGAATTAAATGGGTGGAGGGCCTTCAATTGGCTTCCGAAAGAAAATTCCGTTTCGAAAGCCGAACCTATATCGATTGCTCCGGAGATGGAGTTGTCGGATATCAAGCAGGTGCTCTCTTCCGCTGGGGGAGAGAAGCGAAGCATGAATACAAGGAAGAATTGGCTCCTGAAGTGGCGGACCATTACACCATGGGCGATACGATCCTGTTTCAAGCCCGTGACGTAGAATATTCCGTTCCATTCAAAAGGCCTGGCTTTGCGTATGATATTACGAAGTTGGCTTTTTTCGATAGTATCAGAAAAGGCTTAAACCATCGGGCTTTACCAAGAAAAATCAATGGGCTTGGCGGATTGTGGTGGCTGGAATATGGTGGACATATGGATATTATCAAGAATAATGAAGACATCGCATTGGAACTGCGGAAATTGGTGTACGGGATTTGGGATTATATCAAAAATAGCGGCGAATTTGATGATGTAGACAATCTCATCTTGGATTATGTATGCCCGATTCCTGGAAAGCGGGAGTCGAGGCGGTTCATAGGGGACCACATGTTGTCTCAGAACGATCTTACAGCAAAGCCGCATTTCGAAGATGCTGTATCCGTCGGTGGATGGTATATGGATTTACATGCTAATAAGGGCATCTACGATGAGGGGCCAGCTACAGCATGGAATTTCGTGCCAGGATTGTACAATATCCCTTTCCGCAGTTTATATTNNAATCTCATGTTCGCTGGTCGCAATATAAGTGCTACCCATGTGGCTTTCGGATCTACTAGGGTAATGGCAACCTGCGGTTGTATGGGGCAGGCGGTTGGAACGGCTGCTTCGTTATGCTTGAAATATGAGATAGACCCTGCGGCCATAGTCGAATCTCATATGGAGGAGCTGCAGGCGCTGCTGCTTCGAGATGGCCAAACGATTGTAGGGCTTCAAGAGGAATTGAATCCTTACTTCGCTGACGGATTAACTATTCGTGCCTCGTCTCAGCGCAGCTATAATAATCTTCATCCAACCGAACAGATTTCCTTGGAGAAAGGGTTATGTTTGGTTTTGCCGATTCAGACATCCGTGGCTGAAAGTGTACGGATCAAAATTAAAAATAGGTCCGAGCATTCGGAAACTTTGCATGTGAAGCTGTTTGGCGGGGAACGGAAGGAAAACTACATTCCCACCAGCGAGATGAAAGATTACCGCTTGGTTATTGCAGCCGGTCATGACGACTGGATTACGCTAAACTTGGGCTGCAAGAAACCGGCTGACGACAAAATCTACATCGTATTGGAAGGTACGGCGAGCCTTGCCGTCTACGGCAATGAAGAAAAAATAACAGGTGCGGTCAGCTTCCATTATAGGCCGGAAGAGCCGTCCAGGCTGAAGAAATTCAATAAGAGCATTTGCTTCAAGGATCTGTTACCGTCCCAGAGTATGTATAATCCCGAGAATGTCGTCAACGGCTTCTCCAGACCTTATGGTCTACCGAACGGCTGGATTTCTGAACGTACGGAAGAACAGGAATGGTTGGAATTCTGTTTTGCAAGCCCCAAAAATGTAGACGAAATCCATCTTGTTTTCAATTCACAGTTGGATTTGGAGCATTTCAACGACCCGATCGAGTCCCTTATCCAAGATTATGATATGACCTTGACCTTAGAAGACGGAACCGAGAGGACAATCATAACTCGTGGGAATTATCTCACGTTGAATAAACATAAGGTGGATGCGAAACGTGTAACCCGAATCCGGATTAATTTCTGCGCAACGTATGGTTCGCCTTATTTTGAAGTGTTTGCAGTAAAATTGTTTGCTCCTAAAATTGATAAATGAGGTCAGGTGAAGTCACGATGAAGGAATTATTCCCACGTAATGGGCTCCCCAATATAATTCAGAAATTGGAAAATGGGGATACCGTAACAATCGTCTATTTCGGCGGCAGTAATACCCGTTCTGAAGGCTACAGGGTCATGACGGCGGATTGGCTTCGTGAGAAATACCCTAAGGCTGATATCCGCTCTGTGAATGCAGGCATTAATGGAACAGGATCGGATTTGGGCGGNNAATTTGTCGGTAACGATGGCGGAGATCCCGAATCCAAGGCGCGGATCGAAGGGATTGTCCGTCAGATCCGTAAGCGGAGCCGGTTTACCGATATCCTGTTCGTTTATACGCTGAAGGAGCGGGATGTGGCCTTATTTCAGTCTGGGGAATACCAGAAGGGGGCTCTAATGCAAGAGGAAGTGGCCGACTATTATGGTATTCCTTCGATTCATCTGGGCGTAGCGGTCAGTCACTTGGTGTCGGAGGGAAAACTCGTTTTTACCTCAAGGGAAGACGTGTCCATTTCTGGAGCAGTTGTTTTTACGCATGATTCGATCCATCCGACTATTCCCGAAGGACACCAGATTTACACGGATACGATCACCCGGTCATTTGAGGTAATTATCGAACTCAGAGGTCATCAGGGAAGGTTAGTACATCACTTACCTCAGAATCCGTTGGTTCCGGCTAATCCTTGGGAGTATGCGACCATGCTGTCACTGGATAGTCTTACTACTTTTTCCGCAGGATGGTCTTACATGACGCCCGATGATTTTGCTTTAGTNNGTTCCCCGGCCTATGGCGAGCAGTCGATCCTGGAGAGGCTATCACAGTGCAGTTTGAGGGAACCCATATCGGGTTATTCGATATCGGGGGGCCTGATTCTGGCAGATTGAAGGTGTCGGTGGATGGTGGGGAACCCTTTCTTGTTGATCGATTCACATTACACAACGATCATAATCGGAATCAGTATATATTCCTGCCGGAGCTTCCGAATGGGAAGCATACGGTTCGCTTCGAAGTCGATACTGAGAAAACAGACAAAGCGGCCGTGTTTGAGGCATGCGGCAATGAACGAAGTAGAGAGCATGTTCGGCAGCATCCAGATTGGTATGATCAAACGGTGATCCAGCTTGGGAAGTTGTTATTGGTGCAGCCGCCATTATAATTAATCATTAGGCTTTGTACAATTGGTAGACCTACATCATAACTGACTGCAGTTGAGCGGGCAGTTATGATGTAGGTCTCTTTTACTAAAAATCTTATAAGAAATTCTTTAAATTAAAGAAATTTCACAGTTATGTGACATGCTATGATAAAACCGACAGAGCGGGCTTAGCCAGAAGGATAAGGCTAATTGCTTCTTTACGATCTTCGAACAAAGGAGGGCAACGTTATTTTGAAAGCGTTATCAACACAAGGGAGGCTGTGAGTTGTATGATAAAAAGGAAGCTGTTTTTCTTAATCGTTTTCATCGTGACGATATTAGTTCCTTTCAGCCTAGTCGGAATAAGGACCGCATACGCGGAGCCCTTACCGTATAAGACGATTATCATCGATGACGGGAGCATCACGATCAATGATGTTGTGACACCTGATGTGGGTAACGAGAACAACGGATATTCAGCTCCGAATTGGACCACAAGTACAGGGGTGAAGGGATATGATAACTCCAGTTCTAAATATACGAGTACAGCAGGCAGAGCGATATCCTGGAATCCACGATTGGAAGCGGGAACGGCGAAAATTTCGTTATACAAACTTAACTGGGAAGATAAAGCAGATAGCAATGTAAAAATTGAAATCGTCCACAATGGAACGACGGATGTTCTCTATATGGATTTGCGGCCTTCATTTGGTGCTCCTGCGGGATGGGTTGATTTGGGAGAGTACTATTTTTCCGGAGTTGGTAAAGAATTCGTTAGATTAACTCGGTCTACCAGCACAACCAGCACGATAATTACGCGAGCTGATGCGGTCAAGTTCGAAGGGAATATTCAGCAAAAAGAGCCGCATAAGACGATCATCATTGATGATGGAAGCATCACGATTGATGATGTCGTCACCACTGATGTAGATAACGCAAATAACGGGTTCTCCGCTCCTTATTGGACTACAAGTACGGGAGTGAAGGGATATAATAATTCCAGTTCCAAATTTACCGACGCAGTAGGAAGAAGCATCACATGGAATCCGCGATTGGAAGCAGGGACGGCGAAAATTTCATTCAACAAGCTTGATTGGGCGGATAAAGCAGACAGTAATGTTAAAATTGAAATTGTTCACAATGGGATTACGGATGTCATGTTTATGGATCTGAGGCCCTCGTCGGGCCCATCGGCCGGATGGGTTGATTTGGGGTCCTATTATTTCAGTGGTGATGATAGCGAATTTGTCAGACTGACTCGAACGCAACCTACGACCGGAAAGATCATTACGCGGGCCGATGCGGTCAAGTTTGAAGGGAATATCCGGCAGCAAGCTCCGCCGTTGCCTCCGCTGCGTAGCCGTACATTGGCGAATCTCAGTTACACGGAAAAAGGCAGCATCGAGAATGCCAGCTACAAAGTAACCTTCTATGAAGCAGCTTGGGATGGTGGCAAATCCATCGTTCGTGATATGTTCTACAAGGACACGGATACGGGGAACTGGGTGCCTGTCAATAATGTGGCGGAAAGACTTGAAGAGCAATGGGTCTTAATGGATGGGAATGCGGGGAGTCTAACCAATTACTACGATACGATGAACAAACGCTGGATTACATTCGACAAGATTGATTTCCCTGACAGCCACACGGCGATATTAACCGATTCTTCACATGGAAGCGATTACGATTTAGAAGTGAACTGGTCCATGATAGGAGACAAACCTGATGTTTCCTTCGCTTTTACACCCCGCCGGGATGGCAATTACGTGATCGGCTATCAGTCTTTCACAACAGAGCAGATCTCTGGCGTCAATGAAGTATTAAATGGTTTCAGATCACACGCCAAAATGGTAGGTTCGGTGGAATCAACAAGCTTAAGGGAGCTAAGCGCTCCAATGAGTCTGGTTGAAAAAAATGACGGTTCGGGCAATCCATTGACGTATGGGGTATTTGTACCTTCGGATGAGCTTCCGGTTGAATTTGAACCGACGGGAGGTGTTACGAAACAAAGGCTTGGCATGAGCCTTGTCAACAACGAAGGCAGCGTGCAGCCAATCTTGTATGCTCCTCAATTAGGGACTTATTCGCAAATGGCCGCAGAAAGCACTTATAAATTTCATATGGGACTAATCGCTCAAAGCAGCAGTATATATGAGGCTTACGGAGATGTTCTCCGCAGTGAATACGGTTATTCGGCATATCGGGAAAATGTCGCCGATCAGTCGCTTACTGACGCGATGTTCAATATGATCGATCTGCTCAAGATAGAGCCGCAGGGGGACGACTCTGTTAATTATGTCCCATCGCCCAGCGGCTGGTGGAACCGAGCCAAAGGCTTCATTGACATCGAGAATGAGGATAGCGTTAGAACAACATCGAATGCGGCTCTTCTGGGGGCCTACTACTTGACCGGAGACGACCAGCTTTACGATACGAGGGCGCTGCCTTCCATCCAGTACGGTGTGTCGCGAAATGGAATCGGTTGGTCGCCGACGCAGAAGCCAGTATACGGCGTGCCGTCGTTATGGAAAATGGCAACCTTGCCGTTCGATTTTTCAAGCGTATCCGCTGTCAATCAGATGATGGGTACTTCGGCAGGAATTGGGGCGCTGGCGCAGGAAGAGTACCTTGTGCGTGATCCTGACCAGAAAGATCGGGGGCCTGTCATTCAGCCCCTGATGATGTATCGTATGACGGGGGATGCACAGTATTTACAGGATGCCAAGGCTGCAGCCGACAGATATATCCTTCAACATATCGATACTCCTGAATCCGTGAATGTGAGTAAAAATGAGTTTATTTATTATTATAGCAAGCTGTGGATGGAGATCTTGGAGCTTTACGAGGAAACGAAGGATCCCAAATACTTGAATGCCGCGTACAAGGAAGCCAAACGGTACGCTACCATGTTCGTTGCTCGTCCGGTTCCTGAAGGCACGGTTACGATTCCGCAGCCGGAGACGTATAATTACGCGGAGTCGTTCCATTGGCCGGAAAGTGGTAAATACGATTATCCTAGGAGTAAACTCCCTGAAGACGTAGCCGGGGGCGTACAAGCGGAAAGTTGGCTTATTTCACCCAACGGGTTGACATTTGAGGCGGGAAGTACAACTGGCTATTATCGGATGAATGCGCAGGAGGCTCCTTTCATGCTGAGATTGTCGCTCTATACTGGCGATAAACTGCTGCAGGATATCGCTCATAATGCGGTCATCGGACGATATTCCAGCTATCCAGGTTATTACTATAAAGGCTTCGCCGTTAGTCAACTTGAACCGGAGTTTCCTCTGGAAGGCCCAAGCGGGGCTACGTCCATCTATTATCACCATATGCCGGCGCAACTTGGGCAAACGATGGATTATCTGATCAGCGAACAATCGTTAAAATCGAATGGGAGTATTACATTTCCTTCTGTATTTGAAACTAATTTTTTATGGTTCAAATATCACCTCTATGGAAATAAACCAGGTCATTTTTACGGTAATTCCGACGTTTGGCTCTGGATGCCCAAGGGGATTATTCAGACCAACCATCCTCAATTGAACTGGATAACGGGAGAGANNGTTCAGACTCCGATCGAATTGAATGCGCAAATCATTGGGTTCAACCCGGCACAAGATTATACCGTAACCATCATCCGCGACAATGGCACACCAGAGCAAGCGGTTATGAGTGGCGGAATCATTCAAGCCACGGTTTCAAGCAAGGGAATAACCGCTATCATTGGCGAAGGACTCAACATTGATGTGCCGCTGCACCAGGTCAGAACTGCTGATACATCGGATGCAAGCTATTTCTTCGATATCCACAGTCCAATAGATGCGGTTAAAGGCATGCTGATCGTCAAGCCCGACGAAACGGCCTACGATGCTTATGTGCAGGCAAAAACGACGAAACCAGCGACGATCCATTATTCCTTGGATGGCGGGGCTACGTATACGACCATTCCAGATACGATCTATCCGATGGAATGGTCGATACGGGTAAACGATTTATCCCAAACCTTCACTTATTATGTGGAATCGGACGGGAAACAGACTCGCAAGCGGACACTCTATCTGCCTGATCAGGTAACGGTAACTCCAGTTCAACCGGATTGGCAGGAGGGGTCATCTATCATTGTGGATAATACGGAGGCGAAGACAGAAGGCGTCTGGATACGGGATACAATGGGTAACGACTATTACTATGATAACTATGTGTATGCCAAATCGACTGCCGGCACAGCGACAAGCAGAATTGAATGGCGGCCCGAGCTGCCGGAAACTGTTACTTACAGTGTGTATTACAAGCTTCCGCAAATAACCGCTACAAGTGAAAATTGGGCAACGAATGTCTCATTTACCGTTTATTATAGCGGGGGCTCCGAGACGGTTACCGTTGATGAGACAACGGGCAATGGGACTTGGGTGCACCTGGGTGCTTATCCTTTTGCAGCAGGCGATAGTGGATATGTCGAATTAACCAATAAAGCTAACAAGTCACGGGTAGTTGCCGATGCGATGATGTGGGTGGACCCGAACCAGATACCGCAATTGGAGTCTGCGGTGGTCCTGTCGGATCGGGACGAACTGCAGATGACTCAAACCGCACAACTGAGCGTAACCGGCTATTTGGATAACGGTCTTATTGCTGATCTAGCACAGGCAAATGTGCAGTATTTCGTGGATCGAACCGATCTGGCTGAAGTGGACAGTAGCGGTTTGTTGACCCTTCTAAGTCTCGATGGGGAAACGGATCACATTGAGGTATGGGCCACTGTAACGATTGACGGAGTGACCTTAACAACACCGCCTTTGACAATAACGATCAGGGACCTAACGGTTNNACAGCACGAATACGACTGGGTTATACACGACAGAAGGGTCTTGGAGCCAAAGCAATTTAGCCGGATACAAAATTGGTGTTAAGTCCCGTTACTCTACCGTTCAAGGATCATCAGCGACGAGGAAAGGCCAGTTTCCAGAGGGGAAATATACGGTCTCCATCTACAAGCTCGTCCATACGACGGCAAACGATAATTATGTCAAAGTGGAAGTAAAGCATCAGTCGGTTACCGAGGTCACGTATATCGATGCAACCGTCGGCTCGTCAGGTTGGGTTAATCTAGGAACGTTCGACTTTACTGGAGACGGCAGCGAGTATGTTCGTTTAACCAGGGTTACTCCGACAACGGTAGATCCGCCAACTCTACCTGCCGATATGATCTATACGAGGGTTGATGCAGTCAAGTTCGAACGGCATTCCGTTAGTCCGGCGATGCTTGCAAATGGGGTGCCAGGTAAACCGATACTTTCGAATAATAGCGGTGTTACGACAGGCTTAAATGATGGCAATTATGAGGTTACAATGAATATGTGGTGGGGAAATAATGGCTCACTGTATAAGTTGTACGAGAATGGCCAATTGATCCAAACGAAGTCACTGGACGATATTTCGCCAGCTGCTCAGACTTCCATTATTCCTATTCAAGGAAAGCCGAATGGAACCTATGTGTATACATGTGAGTTATCGAATTTGTATGGAACGACTTCCTGTGATCCACACACCGTCACCGTGGCTGAGGCGAATCCCGGCAAACCTGTGTTGTCCAGTGACAACTGGGATCAAGATGGGAACTATACCATTACTGCTAATATGTGGTGGGGCACGAACGCAGCTCAATATCGATTATATGAAAATGGTGAACTTATTGAAACGCAATCCTTAACTTCACACACACCAAGTGCCCAATCAACAATTACACAAATTTCGGAAAAAGCTCCTGGCATTTATCAATATCACGGCGAGTTTATGAATGAAAGTGGAACAACGGTAAGTGATGTTATACAAATCATTGTAAAATAACCCTAAGAGCTGAGTGGATGAGAACGATCCATTCGGCTTTTTTATTTCTTGGAATTTAGTATTCGTGTTATTTTGAACGTGAGATATGCCAGTTATGTACCGAGGCGCTCGTTCGGACAAGAGTATAGGGCCGGTTTCATAAAAACGAATCTTTTTCGATTGATTACCCGGAATCTGACAAAATTAGAGACAAAATATAATGTCAAATACAGCTTCCTGTTCATGAAGCCAAGCGGCAGACAATTGGAGATAATTTCGGAGCTTATTGAATCAGGAAAAATAAAGCCTGTTATTGATTAAATCTTTCCTTTTGTAGAAGCTCAAAAGGCGATGGAGTATTCCGAATCAGGCAGGGCAAAAGGAAAGATAATATTAAATATAAAGTGATATAATAGAAAGCTTTGATAACGTGAAGAATTACTGTCTATGAACGCCGCAAGGCGTTTTTCTTGGTTCTGTTTGTCTTTGAAATCCGTTATGATACTATAAGCTTAATGTGCCGAAAACCGAATAAGAGAGGAATTCATTCATGACCAACAAACTATACTACAATTCTACATACCTGACCGATTGGCAGACCCGTATTACTGAAACGATAGAACGAGAAGAGGGGCTCTATGTTATTTTGGAGGAGACAGCTTTTTATCCGCATGGAGGAGGACAACCCTGTGATCTAGGATCTATTCAGGGAATTCCTGTACTTGATGTAATCAATGAGGCGGAACTTGTGCTCCATAAGCTGGAACGCTTCCCTGATGAGGAAGTGTTAACTTGCCAGATTGATTGGAATAGAAGATTTGATCATATGCAGCAGCATAGTGGACAACATTTGCTCTCAGCGATATGTCTCGATTTGTTTCAGTTTATGACCCAAAGCTTTCATTTGGGCGAAGACTATTGCACCATCGACATAGAAACGCCAGAACTGACGCCAAAGCAACTTGATTCTATAGAGTGGGAGGTTAACGGGCAAATTTATCGGAACCATAGCATCCTTAGCTATTTTGTAACAGGGGAAGAGGCCTCACAGCTCAAACTGGTTAAACAGCCAAAAGTGACGGAGAACATCCGGATTGTAGAAATCAAAGATGTTGAATATAACGCTTGCGGAGGTACACATGTATCTTCAACAGGTGAAATTGGTATGATTAAGCTACTGAAAGCGGAGAAACAAAAAGGGAATACGCGAATTTATTTTAAATGTGGATACCGTGCCTTGGAGGAATTTAATAGCAGTCTGCAAATCCTTGGAACACTATCTTCCAAGTTCAACACCGGTAAAGATGAAATCATCGATCGGATAGAGAAGTGGGAGAATGAACAAAAGCAGCTTCAAGCTGAACTAGCGTTACTTAAAGAGAAGAATGATGATTATGTAGTGCAGGAGCTTTTAGCCCAACAAGAAGGAAAGTTGATCGCACAAGTGTTTGAGGATAAATCGCTAAAAGATTTACAAAGCCTAGCCAACAAACTAACCGCACAAAGCTCTGATCCCGTGTTATTAGCTACCTCTTTAGAGAATAAAGTTGTTTTCGCTCAGAATGGTAATTCGGAGATCTCCTGCGGAGCGTTCTTCAAAGCTCATCTTGGTAGCTACAATGGTAAAGGTGGGGGCAGCGATAAACTGGCGCAAGCAGGATTCACAACTTGGGAGGATACTTTTGCATTTTATG
>DJUJ01000002.1:35580-37411 GCA_002438345.1 Paenibacillus sp. UBA6285 | reverse complement strand
CAACTATAAAGACACTGGAATAAGCAGCAAACAGGTCATCGCGGAGAATACTACTTTTGTACCCCTAAAATCACTCACAGATGCCATGGGTTATACGTTATCTTGGGATCAACAATCCAAAAAGGCCAAATTGGTTCGTCCAGAACGTGAAGTAGCTATTATCGTGGGTTCTAAGAATTCAAAGGTTAATGGCTCAATAATTGGGCTATCCAAACAGCCACGTATGATCAAAGGCTCCGTATACGTGCCGCTGGTCTCAGCGGTGAATGTGCTTGGCGGCAAAATAGGGGTGGATAAGGAAGGTAATATTCAAATTGCTGATAAACCAAGATTTGTCACTGCAACTGCACAAGGTCGAACCTATTGGGTATCTCAATTAAATGGTGATCTATACTACCGTGATTCGGTCGCTGGACAGCCAGTAAGGATATGTCAACTACCTCTCACAGGATCCGCTTATAATCATGGATTTGAGATTAAGAGTTTCGATAATGGCACGGACATGCTCCAGTTAATAGACAATCACTATGCCATGTTCACCGATTTCAGCAACAGCTATCAGGTATTGGTTAAAGCGGGCACTATTCTCAAGCAAATGGACTATCATTTCGTAACCGCAGCTTACCCACACGCATCACAGGTACAATCCACTCAGTTGTTCATGACCGACGGGAAGAATGTTCAGTATATTTCTAAGGACGGCCGATTGGGCAAGTTGCTCGAGTTGGAGAAGCTTACAGGAACATCAGGAGATTTCACTGTGGAGTATGCGGTCGCAGATGTGACGCTTGTACGATCATTGAATACGACACAGCTATTTGCGATTAATAGCAGCACTGACGAAGTTACAAATCTCAGTGAACGTCTGATCAGTACTGAGGACCGGAAGGATTGGGATAAAGTTACTGATACCAGAGATCCATATGTTTTATCTAAAATGTTGGTATTAAAGAACCGTGATGGCAATGTACTGACCTTTAACTACACCCCCTTGATCGATGGATATGCAAAAAAAGTAACCTATACACTTGTCACGAAATAAGCATATTATCATAAAAGAGGTACATCCAGTCACTTTGGATGTGCCTCTTTTTCACATTAGTTCTAAGACCTTGCATAATTCCACTAATTGATGAATACCACGAAACTGCGCTCGATTACGCTCATGAATGCTACGGATAGCCCGTTCCGTCACTTTTTTTGCTTGCTCAAGACTTTGATGTTCCACTGCTTGTACAATATCTTTCATGCTTTTTAAAAAGTAGACGGTGCTTCGTAAGGTGCGAATAAGTAGGATCTTTCGAATATGTGTTGGTGTAAACCACCGATAACCATTGTCTGGATCACGCTCCGTGTGAAGGAGTCCTTCTTTTTCCCAATGCCGAATAGCAGATGTTGTGACACCTGTGAGTGCAGCGACTTCGCCAATCGTCATCCGATGGTTAAGCTTTTTACTTGTAATAGGTGGCAGATGGTGATCTTGCAATAGTTCAAGTGTCTGGTCGGCAGCTACTTTTTCTTTATGAAGGTTCGCCTGTTCCTTGTTAACAAGCCAAAAGGCTCCGTCTATCTCTGATTTTTGAATATATCTAAGAACCTCACAGGTAATTTCCACCCCAAAGCCCGGGAACATAGCACGTAGACAGCGAAAATAGGCTAGATGTATATCCGTATAAAGCCGATATCCATTAGCAGCACGCGAAGGCGTTGGCACCACCCCCCAAGACTCATAATGACGTAGTGCGCTTGAGCTAATATTAAGTTCTCTTGCAATATCAATGGGTTTGTAGTATTTCATCTCTTGCTTCTCTCCGATTTATTCATTTTGATT
>DJUJ01000002.1:17805-35530 GCA_002438345.1 Paenibacillus sp. UBA6285 | reverse complement strand
ATGTTATCACAGAACCTTAAAGTTGCATGACAAGGTTTTAAGATTGAAATATGTATAAGTGCAAGCTAAAATACCAGAACCTTCTCACTTGCATCAATGTTGTAAAGTAGTGGATGAAGGTCTTATTTTGCGAAGGAGGATGACATGAATATTTCATATGAGGTTCCAAACTACAAAGAGTACATTGAATTAAGAATGCTGGCAGGACTTAATCGGAAAGAAGATTCAGTAGCAAAATTAGCATTGGCTAATTCGCTTTTTTCAGTTGTTATTAGGAATGATGATGATAAGTTAATAGGAATGGGGAGAGTGATAGGAGATGGCGCTTGTTATTATCAAATTGTTGATCTTACGGTTCAGCCCTCAGAACAAGGCTTAGTGGAAATATTAATTACTGAAATAATGAAATATTTAACACTAACGGCTCCCAAAGATGCCAATGTTATTCTGATGTCTGAGCTTTCAGGTATTGGTATTTATAAAAAGCTTGGCTTTGAGTTAACCTATCCAAATTCAATGAGCATGAGTCGAACTCTCTAGAAATAGGTGAAGGGTGTAGAGAATAGCCATCAATGGCATTCTATGCACCCTTTTTCTATCCAAAACATTTATGAACGATTATAGTACGTGCTTCCACCCTTAATCTGAACAGGTTGATCATTTACCGATACCCATACATCTATAGCAGAGTTGTTACGGATGATCGTTTTGTCAGCACTAATTTTCAGTGAATACAGTGCAGTGACATAATCATAAATCTCTATATTGGTTGCGTACCAAATATCTGAATGTCCACCCGCTTGCTGGCAAAAAGTTTCGATAAGCTCCCAATTGTTCTGCTGTGCGAATTCATAACTATGACCCCAAACATAACAGAGTCTCAGTTTCTGGGATGGACCCTCCGTTGTAAATCGCTCCCAAACGTGATGCAGATCTTCAATATGGTGGCATGTTGGATGCCACTCCATGAAATGCAGAGGTGTATCAAACTGTTTGGTAGAATGGACTGTGCGGCTATATTCAATCCCAACAGACTGTAGTGGCGCAATGATTTCCTGAGAGTATGTACCGTAAGGATAGGACATTCCTCTTACTGGGTATTCCACCAGTTTCTCAAGTCGCTTACGGTCTTCAAATAATTCATCGATCACCATCGGTAAGGGAAGTCGCTCTAGATGTGGATGCGTAACGGAATGGGCAGATACCTCATGGTTCCTGAGCGAATGTTTAACCTCAGCGGGAGATAAGAATCCAGGTGCGTTTATCATTGCGCTATTTAAATGGAAGGTGCCTTTAATCCCATATTGATCAAAAATCTCGGCCAAGCGAATATCGTGTTTCTGTCCGTCATCATAGCTCATGGTGAGCGCCTTGGGCAATCCACCGGGGAATAAGTTGAATTGAAGTTTCATGAATTTACACTCCTGTTCATTTGGTCATTTCGTAAATTACCTCTTCCAATTATAAACATTAAACGTTATAATCGGATTCCACTTCTAAACAAAGAAAGTGTTTTCAGAAGGGAATACACTTATAAGGAGAGATGCTGTCTGCCTGACTTTCTCTATGTTGTAAAACTATTATATGTGAAAGACAAAAGAAACTCACTTTTATATTTTATGACTAACTTACTGGGACCCCCAATCCTTTTTGCAGAATTGTTCACAACGAAATATGTGGTTGACCTCATTCAAAACTTCAATCCTAACGCCTACCTACATATCTTGTTATTAGTAAGTTTGCTCATGCTAATGTTATATCTGGCTGGCATCAATGGTTCTCTTCGAGCCATTTCTGTAACCAATTTAACAGCAATTAGTATATATGAGCTGGAACATAGCATTTTGAATAAGACTTCTAAATTATCTACGGCGTTATTGGAAGACCCCGCAACAAAAACTAAAAGAGAAAAAGCAAAACGACTTTCCTTGATTGATTTGTTAGACCAATGGATGGGCGTGACAGTCCACCTGGTAACATTAGTTGTGCTAATCGTGGTCTTATCCTGCTATGGATTTTATATTCTGGCTTTGATTATTTTAGGGGTGCAGATTCTGCAGCTTTATCTCATGAGAAGGATGTCTCAGAAAGTAGAGGCCATTTCAGCGAATCAAACCTCCACTGTACGAACGATCAACTATTTAATCGATTTGTTGGTTAACAGAAATAGCATTCCAGAAGTAAGAATGTATAGAATGTCCTCCTATTTGTTTACCAAAATGAGAGAGATCTTTATTAGTAATTTCAAACAAATGCACCGTAAGGTTATTTATTCTGAAAGCCTTAACTTCTCCCAAAGCTTAATAATGATCTTATTAAATGGAATAACGATTGCCATTTTAGCAATGACGATTGGAAGTAGCGGACAGAGCGCCGGACTTTTTGTGTTATTACTTCAGATATCTAATCAATTATTCGCCGTTATTCCAACCTTAACAAGGGTTTATTCTGATTTAGTGAAGAGTCGTTTGCGTTACGAGGATTATAGGTCATATTTGGATTTGGAAGAGCAGGTGCTAAGTGATAATCTGGAAAGCACGATCAAGAATATAGACGCTATGCAAGTCCAAATCAAACACTTGTTTTTTCGATATGCGACCAACGCTAAGGACACCCTCAGAAATATCAACATCACCATTCATCCTGGTGAGCGAGTTGCTTTTGTAGGTGAGAATGGTTCGGGAAAATCTACGCTTGTTAAGTTGATCTTAGGGTTGTATCCTTCAACAGCTGGAAGCATCCAGTGGTTTAAAGGAGAGAATGAAGTCTTAGCACATAACTTGAGACAGGAAATCAGAGTTGTTTTTCAGGATTTCACTAAACTACATAGACCGATTCGAGAAAACATTGCATTAGGAAATATGGATGCCTTTCATGACGATTCAAGATTAGTAGCCGCGATGAAAAAAGCAGAAGCCGATTATTTTGGTGTTGCGTTGGATACCTTAGTGGGTCCACAGTTTGGGGGAACAGATTTATCTGGAGGACAATGGCAAAGACTTGCGATTGCTCGAGCTTACCTCAACAACNNAGGCTCTCTTACGATTTTTGATGAACCTACTGCTGCGCTTGATCCTTATGCGGAACAACAGGCGTTTGATACTTTCATGAAATTAGGAGAGCAGCAGACTTCCATCATCGTGACACATAGGCTGTATATGTCCAAATTCGTCGATAAAATTTTTCTGTTTGAGCATGGAGAAATCGTTGAGTGTGGAACGCACGAAGAATTAATGAAGGTAGATGGTAAATACAAAAAGATGTTCAATCGCCAGTCCTCTTTATATGTATGAGAAAGGAGAGATTTACGCTGAAGTCTGACATCTATAATATTGTAAAGATCCTGGTGAGGATGGTTAGAAAAAGTCCGCTTATCTCAACAATAACTATCATAGTACCCATAATCAGTGGATTATTAACTATTTATTCTTACTCTGTCCAAGTGAATATCATTAATTCTGTGGCTGAGGGCATCATGACCTTTCTCCCTATTCTATGGTTTGTTTTGATTCATGGAGTACAGACTTGTTCATTGAGTATAACCAACATGATGAAGAATCGAATGAATGCGGAACTAACACTCGCTTTTCAATCTGAGCTGATAGATATTGCAAATCATGTTGATTTTGAGATTTTTGATGATGAAGCGTTTGGAAATAAGCTGCAAAGAGCTAAAACAATAGTTGGAGAAGATTTAGAGGGGATTACAGGGTTCTTGGTATCCAGTGTAGGTATTATCTCAGGACTACTAAGCATCATCTGGTTATCGGCTACAAGTGGATATTTCTTGGTCACACTGGTGGTTACTCTAATGATCGTGACTACCTTATCCATTCGATTATTTACTGAAATTAAAGTTAGAAGAACAGGAAGAGAGCTCACCTTTGATGGAAGAATGGGGGACTATCTTGCTAAAACTTTGGAAGACCCTAATGCAATAAGGGAAATGCGAATCTATAACTCCATCTCTTATTTTACTAATCTCTGGGCAATGATAATGAAGAAGCAGCATAATAAAAGGTATAGTGCCAGGAAATTCGAGATCAAAACAGGGATGGTTGTGGCCATGGTTCAGACGAGTGCAATCTTCGTTGTTTTGGTCTATCTGTTAAGTAAAATGGGGGAGTCTAACACAGTTACTGTGGGTACAATCTCTGTGTTATTTCTGGCATTGTTATCGAGTGGCGGTAAAATTATGAGTCTGACTTGGCCATTAAGTAAGCTTTACATCAGCAGTAGCAAATTATATGACTTGAATGAAGTACTTACATATAAAAACACAATCTATCAAAAGAGTAATATCAATAATACCTCTGAATCTATGTTGCCCATTACCGTTTCAAATGTCTACTTTAAATACGCCAAATCAAACAAGCATGTCTTATCTGACATTAATATGACCATAAAGCCGGGTGAGAAAATAGCCATCGTCGGAGAAAATGGAGCAGGAAAATCAACGTTTATTAAAATGTTACTAGGGCAATATACACCGAGCTCCGGAACAATTTGCTGGAAGGATAGTTTAGAACCTCACGGTAAGGTGTCCGTCGTATTCCAGANNCTATAAAATTTGAACTGACGCTAAGAGAAAACATCCTATTGGGTGATGCTAATACACCTTCAGATGATGCTAAAATACTGAGCATTCTAGAAAAATGTGAGCTGTTAGATTTGTTCCAAGAATTAGGTGGACTGGATGTGAGGTTAGGACAATTGCTTGAAGGGGGCAGGCAGTTATCAGGGGGACAGTGGCAAAAGCTAGCGATTGCGCGTGCGTTATATAACGATGCGGAGCTTATAGTATTCGACGAACCCACTTCTGCTATTGATCCGAATGCCGAGATGGAAATTTATACGAAGTTATTAGAGATCTGCCAAGATAAAGCGGCTATTTTCATTTCACATCGATTGGGTTGGGCAAAAAATGTAGACACAATCTATGTTATGTATAATGGAGGGGTAGCTGAAGTAGGACACCATCAAGACTTAGTACATACTAAAGGGATTTACTCGAACATGTACGCTTTACAATCATCTTGGTATAAATAGCTTATAAGCAGCGAGATCCTTTAAGGAGGAAAGAGACATCATGAATGAAAAAGAAAAAATGTTAGCCGGGCAGTTGTATAAAGCATTTGGTGAGGAATTATTAGGGGAACGTCAGCATGCCAAAGAGATTTTGTTTGAATTTAATGCTTTACGACCTAATGAGATTGATCAACGTAATGCGTTACTAAAACCGTTATTGGATCGGGAAGTGTTGTTACTAAAGATATCCCTGCGAATGTGATTGCAGTTGGCAACTGCATTTCCGTTATACGTGAAGGAAAGCTTGCACGGGAATCAGCAACAAATGGGATTAGCGATTACCATCTATGTACTCGGAGGTGTATTGATCCGTCCTTTTTCAGGACAATGGGTCGATAAATTCGGCAAAAAGAAAATGGCGGTTATTGGGCTGGTCTTATTTCTACTCGCTTGTATTGGTTACTTCGGATTTAATGGAATTGTATTATTCCTAGTGATTCGTTTCATTCATGGCATGAGCTATGCTGTAGCTTCAACAGCGACAAGCACGATAGCCTCGACGCTAGTTCCTTATTCACGCCAAGGAGAAGGCATCGGTTATTTCAGTATGTTTATGAGCATTGCTATGGTCATTGGACCGGCTCTTGGATTATTTCTGTGGAAAGACGAGAACATTAATGTATCGGTAAAGTATTCGATAAATATAATGAGCATATTCTCATTTATCCCGGAATTCTGATTTTCGCCGTGGGTCTGCTAAGCTTAAGTCAAGCTCGATCCGGATTCACGCTAATGTTCTCAGGCATCATTATGGGGGTTGGATATGGTGCGCTTATGCCATGCTTTCAGACACTTGCACTTTAATTAGCCGACAAAGAACGGAGAGGAAGCGCAAATGGAACCTTCTTCTTGTTATTTGATTTGGGCTATGGAGCTGGTTCTTATATTATGGGTGTAATTGCTTCTTATACAGATTACCGCATGATGTACGAAGTCGCAGGGTTCGTGACGCTTATCTCCATCGCTGTGTACTATCTGCTTCATCATCTACCTCAATCTAAGTTGCGTATTCAAAAAGCTAAAGCAGAAGTTGTATAAATGTGTAAGTTCAGCTGTATGATATAATTGTTGGAAAAAAGGCATGGGGAGAACAATATGACTACAATCATTGATAAAATCGCTTGGATTCATATAGAGAATGGACAAGTCTTATGTGCGCGTTCTAAAGGGAAAGATACGTATTATTTGCCTGGAGGAAAAAGAGAAGCTGGAGAAACAGACGAGGAGACGCTTGTGCGTGAAATAGAGGAAGAGATATCTGTTCAGATCAAGGCAGATACTGTCTCTTATTTTGGAACGTTTGAAGCTGAGGCTCATGGTAAAGCGGAAGGTGTTACAGTAAAAATGACCTGTTATATTGCGGATTATGAAGGTACACTAACTCCGGCGTCCGAAATCGAGGAATTGTCTTGGTTAAGTTATAAGGATCGGAATTGTGTATCTGTAGTTACCCAAATCATTTTTGATAAATTGAATGAGCAGAATTTGCTCTCATAAATTAAAGAACTAAAGTGTTTAAAGCCCGTTTTAAGCCTGCAAGATGGCTTGAGACGGGCTTTTTTTTTGAAATATAAGAGAGTCTTGCAGGGACAATAACGTCGTTTCTTCATATTAAGGACAGATGTCCTTTTTTAAACACCTGAATTGCTATTTAATATGTAAGAGATCGAAGTTGAGGAGAGAGAGAAATGAGAGGAATTATATTTGCGTTTTTAGCGGGGGCTTGTATTACTCTACAGGGCGTGTCTAATGCTCGAATTAGTCAAGATATCGGGACTTGGCAAGCGGCGACGATTACACAGTTAACGGGGTTCATCATGTCCTTACTAATTCTCTTGTTCGTCAGAGATGGGAAATGGCAAGGATTTAAGAAAGTGAAACCCTTATATTTGATCGGTGGCGCATTTGCGGCTGTTATCATTTACAGTGAAGTAACTTCCATTCAGAAAATTGGTGTTACGTTTACGATATCCTCATTGTTGATTGCTCAGTTATGTCTGACCTTCTTAATTGATATTAAAGGCTGGTTTGGGATGGAAAAGCGAAAGATGAGACTGCCGCAGTTCATTGGTATCGGGTTGATGATTGTTCGCGTAGTGATACTGAAATTCTAACAACCTTGAGTATAGTCGATAAATGGAGGAGTTAAGTTATGGTTATTGGTTTGATATTAGCGCTTATCGCGGGATCACTCGTAAGTCTGCAAAATATATTTAACACGAAGGTGAATGAAAAGGTTGGATCTTGGGCGACGACAACTTTAGTGTTAGGAATGGGATTCCTAGCTTCATTTATCATGAGTCTAATCGTTGAAGGAACCCGTATATTTACTTTGAGAAATGTGGAACCTTGGTACTGGATCAGCGGTTTGATCGGGGTTGGTGTGGTCATCTGCCTCGTGCAAGGGACAAAACGGCTCGGTCCAACGTATGCGATCTCGATCGTATTAATCTCTCAGCTTGGGTTCGCACTACTGTGGGACTCACTAGGCTGGATGGGTCTTGAGAAGGTTCCATTTACTTTGAATCAGTTGATAGGTGTGCTGGTAATCGTTGGTGGTATCCTCGTGTTTAAGCTAGGTGGCGAACGGGAGTCGCAGGAGTCGGCTTAAACTTACCATCAGTCGCATGTCTGTCAAAATAGGAGTGATGGCAGTCACACGAGGGTGGAAGCAAATCAATTTATACTTTGGCAAAGTAGTAGCTCAATTATAAATAAGGAGTAGATCATCCTATGTTCATACAATTGAACCCTCTAACTATTGAAAAGTTAAAAGAAAACCTTGGTGAACGACCAGGATATTTTAAATTATTCTTCGATACAGAGGGCTGTGGTTGTAATGGCGTGATCGTAATTCAGATCATTAGTGAACCCTATGCTACAGATATTGAAGTTCAGAAGGAGCCTTTTACTTTTTTTGTAGACCGTCAACAGGAGTCTTTATTTGATGAACAGATGCGACTTGAAGCAGACGAGCATTACCCGTCATTCAGATTAAGTAGTGATTCAAGTCTGTTAGGAAGTAATATTCGAGTAAGAGATATTCGATAGGCAGGTCGGAGCAGTTAAATGTAAAGTGTGTAGAATGGCTGATGAAGCGATTCTACACACTTTTTTTTATTTTATTTGCAGACTATGTCACGGCGTGATATAGTCACGTTGAGACATACTTAATTGTGACGTATAAACGCTGTTACGTAATAAGGGAGCTGGGCATGTTGAACCCTGAGAAAGTATTGAAGAAATATGTACCCATGACTGAAACAGCATTCTATATTCTTTTATCCTTAGATGAACCACGTCATGGATATGGAATTGTGAAGCATGTGGAGAAAATCACGAAAGCGCGTCTATTGTTAGGTTCAGGTACAGTTTATGGTACGTTAACGAAAATGCAAAAAGATGGGATGATTACTGTTTTTGCTGATGAAGAGAGAAAAACGGTTTACGAAAGAACAGACATAGGGATGCTAATTCTTGCTACGGAGATTAATAGGCTTAAAGAGCTACATGAGAATGCTATAAAATATGGAGGTGACGTAGATGATCATCAAAATATTTAGACCCTTTTGGAGTTATGATGTTCAGAAAACCGAAGAATGGTTGGCTTCTATGGCGCAAAAAGGCTATGAACTTATCCGAATCAACCGGCTAACCAGATATTTTTACTTTCAGCATGGCGAACCAACAGCAGCTACCTATCGGATCGTATTCGATAAGGTTCCAAATCAATCCCTTTCTAAAGGGTTATTGAATTTTGGATGGACGAAGGTGTTACAGAGCGGCAAATGGGTTGTGACGATGAATAGACTGCCTATAGAACAGATTAGAACTTTTCCTGATCGAGAGGGGATCGTAAAGCATAACAAGAAGATCATGTATATTTTTATGGGGATACTTATTTATTTAATGCTTGGATTACTCAATGTAATTTTAATAAGTGCGATAACAATGAGTATTTCCAATTTTGATCTTTTTAAGGTTTTCACCGATCCGTATGGTTTTATCCCCGCTACTGCATTAGGGCTTAATATTATCTTATGTATTTTCACAATATATTCGCTGATCACACTAGATAAGACTAACAAGAGATTAACAGGAGAATTATTACAGCCAACTAAGCAAAATGGTGAGGGGACATCTTTTCTTCAAGACAGGCTAAGTAAGAATGAAGAGAAGCGCTTGAAAAGTTCAGGTCAACTTGTTATGAAGTGGAAGCTTGGATGGATGTATGCTCCTGATCGGCTTGAGGCGTGGCTAGAGGGAATGGAAGAAAAGGGATATAATCTGTACAGCGTTGGCAAAACAGGAACTNNGTAAGGTGTGTTATTGTGCGGACTTACAAAATACTGCTGATACCAATTACTTCAACATTCACACGGATTCTGGCTGGGTATGTCTGTATAAATCGAGTTCATGGAGTCAGAAATGGGTTTTATGGGGCCAAGAATATGTACCAGGTAAAGCCAAACCGCAAATATACAGCGATAAGTTAAATCAGTTGAAACTAGCTAGACGTATAGCTTTAACGTATTCTGCTATGTTCTTACCCCTCACTATTTTATATATGTATATCATTGGTTTAAATGTAAGATTATCGACTTATTCTAACCTGGATCGATTGCAGATCATAAATATGATCTTGTACGCCATATTAATTCTAATGTTTGGCTCATATGTTAGTCGCACTTGGCTATATTACAACCGACTTCGTAAACATCATCAATAATATCGTGGAGGTGTATCATGCAACAGAACATTTATGACAACCCTGAGTTTTTTCAAATGTATAAGAACTTAAGGGAATCAAGAATTACATACAATGACTTTATTGAACAACCTGCAATAAGAGGTTTACTTCCAGCTCTACAGGATTTAAATGTTCTCGACCTTGGCTGTGGTTTTGGAGAACTGGCAAATTATATGATTGATAATAGTGCATCACAGGTAACAGGTGTAGATATTTCTGAGAAGATGTTAGCTATGGCCAGAAAACGACCTGAGATTCAGTATCTTCAGGGCTCCATGGAGGAAATCGATTTCAGCCCTAATGATTTCGATTTGGTAGTCAGTTCGTTAGCTTTTCATTATGTTGAGGATTATAAAACACTGATTAGTAGAATTTCAAAATGGATTAAACCCAATGGTTACTTGGTATTTTCTACAGAACATCCGGTTGTTTTATCGAATATGAGCCAAAGTGGATGGGTTAAAGATTCCGATCAAAATATTCTCCATTGGCCCATTGATAATTACGGTGAAGAAGGTCTCAGAAACCAGTTTTGGGGAATCGATGGCGTCATAAAATACCATAGGAAACTTTCAACATTACTTAATACTTTGATCCAAAATGGACTGACTGTTGAAGAAATTGTTGAACCTGAATCCAACCTTGAGGGTCTTGAGAAGATGCCCAAATTAATAAATGAAAGAAGGAGACCTTCATTTTTATTAATTAAGGCAAGGAAAACGCTTATACATGGACAGTAATCTTCAGTTATGAATGAACTTTACCAACCGATGAAGGACGATTACTTTATACTTATGTATACAGCATTTTGCAATGAAAATAAGGGGAGTGTTTGTATGCATGAAATATCTCATGAGGATTATTATAAATTGAAGCCACTACTTAAAGGAGAACATATCCATCCCGAAATTCTCTCTTTGATAGAAGGCAACAATCCAGGTTGGATCTTTGTCGATCAACTTACAGCACCAAAGAGTGCGCTAGTATGGAGTCAGGGGATTGAAGGGTTTTACCTTATTGGTGATCATACCAATCAAGCCTTTATCCATACATTGGACAGTTATGTAACTAGTCATATTGTACCGAGAATGAAGGAACTTGGGATGGAACATTTCGAAGTTTCTGGTGAGCATGATGAATGGAATCTGGAGGTGATGTTTCCTTCTAGGAAGCTATATCCTTTTGAACAGATGGTGTTTAAGCTATTTCACAAGCCACCTACAGCGCTGACTAATGGGATTAGAACTATAAATCTTAAAATGCTGGACTGGGAGAACTTAGATCTAAAGAATATAGAATTTGTACATGAAAATATTGATTTATTCTGGTCATCGAAAGAAGACTTTGCCGAAAAAGGCTACGGATATGCTGCTGTTGAGGGATCTGAGATTATGGGGGTGTGTTATTCTAGTTTTGTTACACAGGATACACATGCAATCGGGATTGAAACCCTTCCTAAATATCAGAAACAAGGAGTGGGGACACATTTAGCAACGCTAGTAGTTGAAGATGTACTTGCCAATGGCTTTATTCCTTATTGGGATTGTTCACTAGATAATGAAGCTTCGAAAAAATCTGCACTTCGACTAGGGTTTCAGCAGATACATCAATATAAGTGTGGTGCTTTTGCGATATGACCATTTTAAAGACGTCTATTCCATGGAGTAGACGTTTTTATTATATTTACTGTGACGTTGTAAATACTTTAATATGAATTGTAATTTGGTATAACTCTATAATTATGAGAGAATGATCATCGGAACGAATGGAACGATTGAATACATTATAAGGTTAGGATGATCATCCATGAAAATTTTACTTGTCGAGGACGATAGAACGATCGCATCAGGACTAGAATATTCATTACAGCAAGATCATTTTGAAACCCTTCTATGTTTTGACGCCACCTCAGCCAAAGCGGTGTTATCAGAGCAGTTATCTGAGCTCACCCTATGCATTTTTGACCTTTCACTTCCAGATGGCAGCGGTTATGAATTGTGCAAGATCGTGAAGGCGCAAAGTGATATACCGGTAATCTTTTTAACGGCGATTGATGATGAGGTCAATGTAGTGATGGGACTCGATATGGGAGCGGATGATTACATAACCAAGCCTTTTCGGATTCGTGAGCTATTGTCCCGTATTAAATCCGTCTTAAGGAGATATAACAAGCAGACTCAGACCCAATCCAATCTCGAATTAGAGAATATACGGATTAACACGCTTGAAGGAAAGGTTTATAAAAATGGTGATGAAGTGCTGCTGACAGCGTTAGAGTATCGTCTACTACTGATCTTTGCTAATCATATTGGACAGGTTCTATCAAGAAATCAATTGCTAGAGCGGATTTGGGATGTAGCAGGTGAATTCGTGAATGACAATACATTATCGGTTTACATAAAAAGACTTAGGGAAAAGTTAGAAGATAACCCCCAAGAACCTACGCTGATCAAAACAGTTCGAGGGTTGGGTTATAAGGTTGGTGATTAGGATGCTTCGTAATAGAGAAATTAGATGGTTATTGTTTACGATGTGCTCGATCAGTCTTGTAGCCATAGCGTTAGCGGCATTTATATCACTAGAGACGGTGGGAATCACAGCTGTGACTTCTGCTTTGCTTATAGGCTGCAGTGTATTATTTACCCGCTGGAGATACGGTGAAATTGAAAAGCTCTCAGGGTATCTACGTCAAATCAGTAGTGGGAATTATTCGCTCGATGTTCGTGATAATCAGGAAGGTGAGCTTAGTATCCTGAAGAATGACATTTATAAAGTGACGCTGATGTTATCCGAGCAGAGTGCGCAATTACAAGAAGATAAAATGAAACTCACCAATGCGATTTCGGATATCTCTCATCAGCTCAAAACCCCACTTACCTCCATGACCGTGATGGCAGATTTATTAAGTGATCCTGAGCTGCATGTTGAGAAGAGAACGGAATTCACTCGTAAGATTACTGTTCAACTCGAACGAATTGGATGGTTAGTTTCCTCATTATTAAAGTTCTCCAAGATCGATGCTGGGACCATTCATTTTAAAAAAGATCAAGTTCAGGTGAGCAAGCTAGTTCAAAAATCTTTGGAGCCTATGCTGATTCCAATGGATATTAAGGAACTACGGATGTTAATTGATGGAGAAGATACCACCACATTCATGGGTGATCTCAATTGGACAGCTGAGGCTATGGTCAATATTCTCAAAAACTGTGTAGAGCACACGCCAGCAGGTGGTGAGATCACGATTTCTTTTGCAGAAAATACACTGTTTACGGAAATTATCATTACAGATAACGGCAAAGGAATCCCAAAGGCAGAAATCCCCTATATCTTCAAACGATTCTATAAAGGTAAAAATGCAAGCGAAGATAGTGTAGGGATTGGACTTGCCTTGGCACAAAGTATTGTCACTGGACAGAACGGGACGATCGATGTGAAGAGTGAAGTGGGGAAGGGTACACAGTTTCAGATCAAATTTTATAAGCAAGTCATTTAACACTTACGACTTAGTGACTAGAATGTCACTTTAGAGTCACTGGATAGTCATTGTAGACAGCTATACTGATCTCATCAACAAATGGAGGTCTAACAATGGATATTTTAAAGATTGAACATCTGTCTAAAACATATGGAAAAGGTGAAACAGCGGTAAAGGCACTGGATGATGTATCTTTTTCGATTAAAAAAGGGGAATTCGTAGCGATTATCGGGCCATCTGGCTCCGGGAAATCGACCATTCTGCACTTATTAGGTGGGGTGGATAGACCAACAAGCGGCAAAGTATTCGTAGATAACACGGATATTTATGAATTGAATGAAACACAGCTGGCGATCTTTAGACGCAGACAAATTGGGCTGATTTATCAATTCTATAATCTTATGCCGGTACTAACGGTCGAAGAGAACATCACACTCCCTTTATTGCTTGATCAGCACAAGGTGGATAAGAAACAATTTGCGGATACCGTAAAGGCGTTAAATTTGGAGAATCGCTTAAACCATCTCCCGAATCAGCTCTCAGGTGGGCAACAACAGCGGGTCTCTATCGGTAGAGCGTTAATTAGTAATCCCGCAATCATGCTGGCGGATGAGCCAACCGGTAATCTGGATAGTAAGAACAGCAGTGAAATTATTGATCTATTAAAAATGTTTAATAAAACCTATAATCAAACGTTGATCATCATTACTCATGATGAACGGATTGCCCTGCAAGCGGATCGAGTCATTACCATTGAAGATGGAAGGATCGCCAAAGATGAGGTGATTCGTCCGTGAATATCGTAAATAAATTAACACTTAGACATTTGAAACAAAATAAGCGAAGAACAATGGTTACTATCATTGGAGTCATCATTTCTGTGGCTATGGTGACGGCTGTGGCAACGCTTGGTTTTTCTTTTATGGAATTAATGAAGAAGCAGAGTATCTCGACTAATGGAGAATGGCATGTCCAATATAGAAATGTTACTAAAGCTCAGCTTAAAGCGATAGAAGCGGATGATGCAACGAAAACACTTGTCATCTCAAATGATCGTGGCTATGCCCCGTTAGAAGGCGGACAGAACGAGAATAAACCCTATTGGTTTATCAAGGCATATAATGCAGCTGGTTTTAAACAATTTCCGATTGAACTTCTGGAAGGAAGACTCCCGAAGACAAACCATGAAGTAGTCATTTCTGAGGAGATTGCAAAGAATGCAAAAGTAACATACAAGATTGGTGAAACTTTAACTCTTGATGTTGGTGAACGTGTCACTAGTGATGATAAAAATAGTGGTCAACCCTTATCTCAGAACGAACGATTACGGACTGAAGAGGAAACCCTGAATGAAGAGATCATTCATAAAAAACCAATGAACTACACGATTGTGGGAGTAATCAAACGACCTACTTGGGAACCAACATGGTCTCCAGGCTATACAACCTTAAGTTATGTGGATGAAAGCTTGATTGGAGCAGCCGAAAAAGCTACAGCGACGGTTGTATTAAACAAGGTGGATAGCTCCATATACAAGCATGCAGAGGAATTGGCAAAAGAAAACGATATAGAGTCCATCTCTTATAATAATAGTCTGCTGCGATATTATGGTGTGACGAATAGCGATGGCTTACGTAATACACTTCTTTCATTGTCAGTCATCGTTATGACTGTGATTATCATTGGCTCTGTTTCTTTAATCTATAATGCATTCGCGATTTCTGTCTCGGAACGTGCACGTCATTTAGGAATGCTTTCCAGCGTAGGTGCTACAAAGAGGCAGAAGCAGAATTCGGTGTTTTTTGAAGGAATGATCATCGGTTTAATTAGTATCCCTATTGGGATCCTTTGCGGAATTGCAGGAATCGGGATCACTTTTATGTTTATCAATACGATGATTCAAGATGTACTAGGGATAACTGAAAAATTAACGTTGGTTGTTACACCTCTGTCCCTATTCACCGCTTGTGTAGTTTCGATACTGACGATTTTTATATCCACCTATCTTCCAGCCAGAAAAGCTTCAAAGATTTCAGCGATTGATGCAATCAGACAAACGACCGATGTTAAGCTCTCTGGTAAAGCGGTGAAAACTTCCAAGTTCGTTCGCAAGTTGTTTGGAATTGAAGCGGAAATTGGTTTGAAGAATTTAAAGAGAAATAAACGCAGGTACCAAGCAACCGTGTTCTCACTTGTCATTAGTATCGTTTTGTTTTTATCCGTATCTTCGTTCACTACGAATATGAGAAAGTCGGTAGAACTCTCACAGGATGGTTTGAACTATGATATCCAAGTCTATATGGGGACTGAGGACGCTCAAAAAGTAGATCGGCTGACTAACTCGATAGCTGCCTTACCTAATATTACGGAATATAATGTGGTCAGGGAACTTAGTTTGAGTTCATGGATTGATGAAAAAGATATGGCAAAAGAATTGCAAGAGAACGTGCAGAAGGATAACAGTATTTTAAAGAATGGGAAATATCCTTACTACATTCAGATCTATGCACTAAATGAACAGAGTTTGAAAACATATGCAGAAACGATCGGTGTAAATTATGAACAATTAACGGATCTCGATCAGATGTCTGCTATTGTGAATGATACGGTCACCTTTGAGGATGAGAACGCCAAAAAGATTATTGAGACCAAAGCTCTTCATTCAGAAATCGGTCAGAAGCTTGATTTAATTTATACGGATTGGGATTCAGAAAAAGAGACGAAATTACCACCAGTAGAAATCGTCGCATTAACTGATAAGCGTCCTATGGGTGTTCATTCAGCACTAGTGGGTGGATTAAACATGATCGTCTCCGAACAAGTCTTCGATCAATTAACAAATGATACGATGCGTAAAGATATTCAAAGCCGACTTAACCTGAACAGCTCAGATCCATTAGCGACACAACAGGCCATCGAGGAAATGAAAGAGCGGAATGTCTATGTTCAAAATGTGTATCAAAATAGACAAAATAGTGAGCAGATGATCATGTTAATGTCAATTTTCACCTATGGTTTTATTGCTTTGATTACATTAATATCGATTGCGAATATTTTCAATACGATTTCAACTAGCATATCACTTCGTAAAAGAGAGTTTGCGATGCTGAAGTCTGTAGGGATGACACCAAATGGTTTTAATAAAATGATTAATTATGAAAGTATCTTCTATGGGATAAAATCATTACTTTACGGGCTTCCGATTAGCATAGTCGTGATGTACTTGATCTATAGATCCATGATGAGTAGTTTCTCCTATGGATTCGCACTTCCATGGATGAGTATCTTGTATGTCATAGTCGCAGTCTTTATCATCGTTAGCTCAGCTATGCTGTACTCCAGTTCAAAAGTGAAGAAGGAGAATATTATTGATGCTTTAAAACAGGAGAATATATAAAGATTAGCCGCGAATATCGCGGCTTTTTTAGACTTATCTGAAGGTATATATTTTTTGGGGCCCCCGCAAAGTACCTGAGTANNACTTTGTGGGGATATTTTGTGTCATATATGACACGAACGGTATGTTATTACTTATAAATCCCTATGATATAATGTATTCAATTGAATTTAACAGATTATAACTTAAGAGGCAGGTGTCAACGCTTGAGAACGGTCGTCGTGATTGGCGGGGGAATTACTGGATTGTCTACCGCTTACTATTTACAGAAATCTATACAGCATAATAAGTTGAATGTAAAAATCATTTTGGTTGAAGCCAGCGATAGACTGGGCGGCAAAATCAGAACACTTCAGCATGATGACTTCATCATGGAGTCAGGTGCTGATTCAATTGTCACTCGCAAGACAAATGTAGCCCCATTGATTGAAGAATTAGGCATTCAGGATGAGGTTGTATATAACGCGACAGGAATATCATACATCTACACAGAAGGTAAGCTGAAGCAAATTCCTAAAGATGCAGTCTTTGGCATCCCTCTCAGTATTGAATCGCTTGCTACTACAGATTTGATCTCTGCTGAAGGTAAAGTTGAAGCACTCAAAGATTTCTATACTCCGAATAATCGTTTTACGNNTACGAAAAATGATTCTGTAGGTGATTTTCTAGAAGCTTTCTTAGGAAAAGAACTTGTTGAGAAGCAAATATCACCTGTTCTTTCAGGCGTCTATTCTGGGAACTTGAAAGAGCTTACCATTGCCTCGACCCTTCCTTATTTGATTGATTATAAAAATGAATATGGAAGTATTATTCAGGGATTGTCCGCGAATAAGGCTAAATTTCAGGGGAACGGCGATAAGAAGTTTATGTCTTTTAAGGGTGGCGTATCTGCTTTGATCGACTCCATGGAAGAACAGCTGTCTGATGCGGAGATCATCAAAGGGATTCGTGCCGAGCGCATTGCAAAGGATGGAGAACGGTACCGAGTAACACTTGCAGATGGACGAATCTTGGA
>DJUJ01000002.1:9770-17797 GCA_002438345.1 Paenibacillus sp. UBA6285 | reverse complement strand
GGAACGATGCATTCTACTGCACAAGCATTACTTCAAGACGACGCGCTGAATGAAGATTTCAATCAGTTGTTTAACAGCTCTATGATTAGTGTGTATCTAGGATTTGATATCCCTGACAGTCAGCTGCCAGCGAATGGTACAGGGTTCATAACAGCCAACAGTGACGATGTTCTTTGTAATGCTTGTACGTGGACAAGTCGCAAGTGGGAGCACACGTCTGGACAACAACGTCTGCTTGTCAGACTCTTTTATAAGAGCTCAGGACCGCATTATGAGTCCTTAATTAAGCTTTCAGAAGAGGAATTATTAAAGGTGGCGTTGAAAGATATACAGACCAGTCTTGGGATTACTGGACAGCCAGTCACCTACGATGTGACCCAATGGCATGATGTTATGCCAAATTACCACATACGCCATCATGAGATTGTAGTATCCTTAGAGAAGAAGATTGCAGATCATTATCCTAATGTAATCCTTGCTGGATGTTCTTATTATGGTGTGGGTATTCCCGATTGTATTGCAAATGGAGAGAAGACAGCTGAGCGCATTTTGGAACAAGTAATTACACATTAAACAAAGGAGGGCGGACAATAGTGATAAAATTAGCGATAAGCTCTATGCAAAGTCTAGACTATAAACAACGGCGGTTGTTTGTATAGAGCGAATAAAAATTTGATTTACCGCCAGTGCACTGTGCATTGTTGTTTTTAGAATAGACTTTGCTACCTTCAAACTCATAAAAAAAGTTTAAGGAGCAGAGCGATTATGAAATATGTAAATGCAGATACGATTTTCCCAAAAGAATTATTAGAGGAAATTCAGAAATATATTAACGGTGGTATGGTATATATCCCTAAGCCTGAAGAATCACATGTAAAATGGGGCGAAAAGTCAGGGAGCAGAAAGTACTTGAGATCTAGAAACATTGAGATCTGTCTAAGGTTTGCTGTTGGTGCAACCGTTGACCAGCTTTCAGATGAATATTGCCTTTCGAGGGATAGTATTAAGAAGATTGTTTATACAAAAAAATAATGATAAATCAAAAGCCACGTCAGAGAAATCTCTGTGTGGCTTTTTGGATTTAATTATAATTTAGTCCTGGATACCGTACTTTTTCTGATATTTATTGATCCCATCTACAAACTGTCCTTCATATTTCACGCCTTCATCCATCTTTTTATTTGCTGCGTTAAAAGCGGTGCTAGAAATTTTTGTTTTGTACAGGCCCTCTTTCATCATTGTTATTGCTTCCAGTTGAGTTTTTATAGCTTTTAATAAGATTTCATGTAAAGCCTGTAATTCTGGATTTGGTGCTTTAATTTTTTTTGCTTCTACTACTAATTTGGTGTAATTAGGAAGGATCACATTATTAAAGGCTGTGTAGCGTTGCTTTCTATTGGTACCTGTGTCTATTCTGTTCTTATCATATGCCTCACTGGCAATTTCGTCATATTTAATAATAGCTGCTATCTGATTAGAATAGGTTGTGAAATCTATTACTTCTTGAGGCGTTTTCAGCTTTTCTTCGTAAGCTGCCTTGGATAGAACGGTAATTGGATATCTTTCTTCAGTCCAACCAGGAATGTTGAAGACTACTTCTGCAGAACCTTCTTGAACTCCTGTAATAATATAATCTGAATATCCATCCAATTCAACGGTAAGTATAGACTCATCAGAAACTTCAGGTGTCAATTTTGCATATGTAAGACTGGTCATTTCAGCTAGTAAGCGAACTTTTATTTTAATCGTTCCACCCACTGGAATAACATCGCTAGACAAAGTAATACTTGCCTCATTGAGCAATTTCTTATCAGCAGCAAACACAGTGGATGGCATTAATAAAGCAAAAACCATAGTACAAAGTATAAAACATTGACTAAACCTTTTCATTTGCAATCATCCTTATCAATTGTTTTTAGTAACTCGTAGCAATCTTGCATTCCATAATACTCCTAATTCCTCCTGAGTTTTACTATAAATTGTTTCTTCGCAAATACCAACTATTTTTTAATAGTAGTAAAAGTTTTATAAGTCGTTTGGAGTCAAATATAAAGATGGATAGGGCGATAACCTGTATTTATTAATACAAGTAGTCGTCCTATCCACTTAAATATGTAACGCTATACGATTTGTTTATTCATATTTAAAGAGGCTTCAAATGCATCAATTATATAGAGGAATCTTTCCGCTTCTCGGAATACATGATCCGCAAGAAGTGGATGGATGATACTTTTTATTCGGCATTCTTCGATAAGATCACGAGCTGTTTTCTTGAAATCGCGGAGGGATTTAACCGAGACTTTATTCTCGTCAAGTTGCTGACTGAGCAGTGGTTTGGTTTGGGATTGAGGACGCATGGAACTGAGATCAATAGCTTGATATAACAAAGTATCGAAATCATGGCTAAAATTTCTCGCTTGTTCAACGAGTTGACGTTCAGATGGGTCCAATAAATGTCCAATGAACTTGGCATGGTCCGCCATTATACGTAGAAAGAAGACATTTTCATTGATAATTGCGTCAGGTAAAGGATCTAACCTACCTTGATTCAATTCTTCCAGTCGATTTCGAAAATAATTGGCTTCCCTACTGACATGATCTACTAATAAAGGGAAATTCGTACCACCTGGAAGTTTGCATTGTAAAATTAATCCTAATATTTTCCTTTTGAAAGCCCAGATATGTGAAGCTGCACTATGAACTTCCTCATTAAACTTCCGTATTACTGCTGGATCAGAATCCACAGTAAATCCGAGGGATCTATTCTCGATGGCTTCGAATGTGGCGTAGAAATGGTTCGCTTCATTAATCAGTTGCGTGTCTTCACAACGAAACCCTAATTTAAGAAAAAAAGAGTGTTCTTTCATGATTCTTGACCAGAATCGGATTTCATCTAGCGATCTCGATACAAAAGGATCCGGCATATTTAAAGCACACCTCCCATTTTTATACAGTTATAATAATATGCGTAATGTTTGTACAATATCCGCAGGAAATCAGGCGATCATACAGAAGTACACAAACGCTTTCTATCTGGAACTCCTGTAGTATAATTGACAGTATGTTCATTAACTACGAGGTGGAAGAAACATGGCAGACAAAACATACTTAGATTTACGGATAAGAAAGACAAGAGAAGCGATTCGGAATGCTTTTATAGAATTATTAGCAGAGAAAGAACTGAATAAGATCTCAATAAATGCCATTACACAAAAGGCTGAAATCAATCGAGCTACATTCTATTTACATTACAAAGATATTAATGATTTGATTGATAGTATTTTGAATGAATTATTAGCTGATTTAAAGAAAATACTCTCAGATAAATTTGATGAATCCTATAAACCTGGGGATGAACTTTCATCTCTGATTTTATTATTAGAGCATATTGCAGAAAATTCTCATATGTATAAGGTGTTACTTGTAACCAAAAACATCCCTTACTTCACACCGAAACTGATGGATCTGCTATATGACTTGATATTAACAACAACGGAGCAACAATCTATTCAAAAAACTGAAGATTTCTTAACCGTAGATACTCCATCTGATATTGCAGCTTGGTATGGAACATCAGCTATAATTGGCACGATTTCCATGTGGCTAGGCAATGATATGGCCTATACACCGAAATTTTTAGCAGAACGAATCATTCAGTTAAATCCATTTACACCAGCAAATAATAAAAAGGAATAGTGAAATATTTCACTTTTTAAATTTTAATTAACACATATTTATCAACTGTTGTTTTATTAACGCTTTCAGTATTATTGTAGATTGCTTAGCGCCTTTATAACTACTACCATGAAAGTAATAGATAGTAATAAGGAGTGTGTTAAGAAATGATGAAAGTCGGTATTTATCACGGTCAAAATAGTGTTGGTATAGAAGAGCGTCCAATGCCTCAAGTAGGACCAAAAGATGCCCTGGTTCGTATTTTAACGGGTGGAATTTGTGGTACAGATATTAATATAGTAAAAGCAGGCTCTGAAATGGGTATCCGTTTCGGCTCAGAATTTGGACATGAAATGTTCGGTGAAATCGCCCTGTTAGGTTCTGATGCAGAAAAGGATTTGAAAGTTGGCATGCGTGTAGGTGTGAATCCAATTACTGCAAAACGTGCCGGTCGTCGTTATTCATTAGAGGTTGGTGCCTTCTCACAATATGTATTAATTGAAGATGCTGCACTAAATTATAATTTATATGAATTTAATGATTCAGTTACGGCAACAGAAGCTGTATTAATGGAGCCTATGAGTGTAGGTTTCCATGGCGCTTTTAGTGTAAAACCAAAACTAGGTGAAAAAATCGTAGTTCTTGGAGCTGGCCCCATTGGTTTATCTGCTGCAGCAGGTTTAATTGGTGAAGGCATTAAAGATGTTTGTGTAGTGGATATTGATAACTGGCGTTTAGACAAAGCAAAAGAATTAGGAGCATTAACAGTTAATACGTCGACTGAATCATTAGCAGAAGGCTTAATAAAACACTTCGGTGAAGTAAATGTTTACGGTGTTAATGTACCAAACGTAGATGCATTTGTTGATGCAGCAGGTGCTCCGATATTATTTGAACAAGTGATGCAGATTGTGAAGCCACAAGCACGAATTGCAATTATTGCAGTTTATAAAAATGAGGTACCCATAAGTCTCGCTCAAGTGATGAGCAAAGAAGCGAACATTATTGGGGCAAGCGGTTATACACACGAAGATATTGTAAATGTTATCACTCATATTAATGAGAAGAAAACGAATATCTCTACGATGGTGACACAGACCTATAAATTAGAGGATATTCAAGCAGCCTTCGATAAAGCTATTGAAGCTAAAGAAACAATCAAGGTAATTGTAGATTTAACTTAATCATCAATTGATAATATTGGAGTTCATTTGAGTGTGAAAACTCATGTGAACTCTTTTTATTTTAGATAAATAGTGACGTTATATAAATTTTAATTCTAATTAAATATGGCATATAACTAGAGTGTGGTCGTAATTATACTGAATATAGAAGTGAAATTAGAAAAAAACGTGGAGGTATGATGGAAATTAATCTTGTTCCAGTAACGTTTGAAGATAAAGAGGTATTGTCTAATCTATATCAATTTTACTATTATGATTTCAGTTTATTTACAGATCAAGACGTGAACCGGTATGGGGAATTCGAGGTGAATATTGATTATTTTTGGGAAGGGGATCATAGATGGAATCCGTATTTGATTGAGGTTTCAGGAAACATTGCTGGATTTGTGGTTGTTCTTTTTGAAAATTTAGATACAGACCCAGATCCAACTCATGTGATCTATGACTTTATGATTTTGCAGAAATACAGAAGAAATGGAATAGGTACTGCTGCCGCTACAAAAACACTTGAACTATTTAAAGCCAAATGGAAACTAGCTCAAATGGAAAATAATAAACCTGCTATAGCATTTTGGCGAAAAGTACTTAAGGAGTATACAAAAGATAACTACACAGAACGTTATTTGAGTGATCTCCATAAATATATTCAAGAATTCGATAGAACGGAGTGAACGAAATGAACATCACAGTAACATTAACTGATAGTACGACGAAGTTTATGATTAACAATCTCTACCCACTATACTTACACGATCTATCAGAGATATGGGGGAACCTTCCTAATCAATACGGGGTATACGAGGATAATGAAACGCGGACACTGAATGAACAAAATAAAGTCTTCGACATATGGTGGGAAAATCCGGGGATTTTATATCCTTATTTAATAAAAGAGAATGAAATTCCAGTGGGGTTTGCATTAGTGGCGACACCACCTTATACACCACCGGGTTGTGAATTCTATTTGAATGAATTCTTTATTTTGCGACCCTTTCGAGGTAAGGGAGTCGCTGAAATTGCGGCAAAGGAAGTTTTCAATCTTCATTTGGGGAAATGGGAGCTACAAACCAATCCAACGGCTACAAATAGGAGAGCACAGCATTTTTGGAGAAAGACACTAAAAGAATATACTGAAGATAGCTATCAAGAAGAATGTAGGAAGTCATATGATGATGAATTAAAGATGATATTTAATTTCCATAATGGATTAAGCTAATCAAATCGGTATGAGGGAATTATTTCTTCTATTGACTTATAGTGGATCAGGGCTTACAATAAGAAAAATTGTATATCAAAACAAATGCTTTGATGGAGAAAAGTAGTTCAATACCTCTTTACAGGGAGGAAACGCCGAAGATTGAGAGCGTTTCTAGAGAAAAGGGTTGATCGAAGTTCACTCCGGAGCAGTCCCTTGAAACCATTATTGGTAAGTAGAGGTGTACCGGTTTAACCGTTAAATATTTAAGTGAGAACAGTTCTGTTTTTTTACAGAATAGTTCTAATTTAGGGTGGTACCGCGGCTCCTCGTCCCTTTTCGGACGAGGGGTCTTTCTGTTTTCATATAGAAGAAATATTTGTATTCCTATAAGGCTCGGTAGCTCAGTCGGTAGAGCATAGGACTGAAAATCCTAGTGTCGGCGGTTCGACCCCGTCCCGAGCCATCTCAACCTTAATAGTAAGCTTTCTATAAAAACAGCCTGTCCGACCATTATGGTTAGACAGGTTGTTTGTTATTTTATCTTAATTTGAAAATTTTAAGGAGCAGATTAATTATGAAATATGTAAATGCAGATACAGTCTTCCCAAAAGAGTTACTACAAGAAATACAGAAATATATAAATGGTGGTATGGTCTACATACCAAAGCCTGAAGAATTACATGTAAAATGGGGCGAAAAGTCAGGGAGTAGAAAATATTTGAAATCAAGAAATATTGAAATTTGCCTGAGGTTTGCCGCTGGTGCAACCGTTGACCAGCTCTCAGGTGAATACTGTCTTTCTAAGGATAGTATTAAGAAAATAGTTTATACTAAAAAATTGCCGGTCAACCTAAATGGTTGAACCGGCTATTACATTTATTTGAAGCGTTTAACTCGCAAATATATGCTTACCAATTTTTAAGTTCTGAGGACGTGACCAGATCCATGCACTAGTAGCTGTATCTGGATTGAAATAATAGATTGAATTCATTGTTGGGTCCCACCCACGGACAGCGTCAAGAGCAGCTAAATAGGCAGTCCGGTTTGGAGTAAGCCAGTACTGACCGTCAGATACGGCTGTGAATGCGCCTTTTTGAAATACAACATCTTTAATATTGTCTGGAAATTGACTAGATTGTATGCGATTCATAACTACAGCGCCAACTGCGACTTGACCTTTATAAGGCTCACCGCGAGACTCACTGTAGATTACTTTAGCCAAAATATCCATTTCCTCAATATTAAGCGTGTATTTTTTTAGTAGATTCCAAGTTTTCGTGCCAGTAACCCCATCAGCACTCAATCCATAGGCCTTTTGAAATTTAGCAATGGCTGCTTTCGTTTGTGATCCATATACACCATCTAAAGGCTGAGTATAGAAATCCAGTGTTTTCAATCGATATTGAAGATCCCATACATCTCCAGAAGAACTTCCTACGGTTAATACCGGAGCAGCACTAGCAGAACCGATCATTGTAGCCATGCTTACTAGACCCAAAAGAAGCAACAAAGTGAATATTTTATTCTTCATTGTAGTAGCCTCCTTTCAGAAAACATTATAAATAACCTTCAATAACTGAGACAACACTCATTTATTGGTAATCGGATTATCATTTTACATTTTCGAAAATACTTCATTCGGTTTGTGATCTTATGAAATGGGTAAAGTAATAGTCATAGGCACATAATACTTCGGAGGTTTTATATATGAAAAAGCAATTATCTCTATTCATAATCGCAGCCGCACTCACTCTAAGCGCATGTGGTAATGATAATAGCTATGGCAATAAAATGTCTTCAAACGATATACAAATGGAACATACCGCACACTCTAGTTCAAGTGAAGTACCCGAATATTTGACACTTTTAAAGTAGGAGATAAAGCGATCATCCAAACGGACCATATGGAAGGTATGAAGGGGGCCACAGCAACGATTGTAGGTGCTTTTGATACTACAGCCTATATGGTC
>DJUJ01000002.1:7456-9716 GCA_002438345.1 Paenibacillus sp. UBA6285 | reverse complement strand
AATAGAAAGATGATAGATCAAATAACCCCTTATCAAAGGATGTGGGGTTATTTGTTTGTTGTTAAAGTTCGTACTAGACTTAACGAATTATTTGTTATACTGTTTATAGTTATCGTTATTATAATTTCATTAAATAGAAGCATTTATTTGAAATTAGCCGAGTATTTTCCTAAAAAAGGAGCTCTTCTAATGATTACAGATGGTTATCGAGACAAGCTTGCCATTAAAAGAGACCATGCTTATATTTTTTCATAGGAAATTGATTAGACGGAGGCAAACTATATGACACCCCCAAAACATATTCTTTCCGCGGCTACCGTTGTATTCAATGATCAAGGAGAAGTTTTATTAATAAAAGGTCCTCGCAGAGGTTGGGAGATGCCAGGCGGACAGGTCGAAGAAGGGGAGTCACTTAAAGAGGCAGCGATTAGGGAAGCCAAAGAAGAATCTGGCATTGATATAGAGCTTAATAAGTTTTGCGGAGTTTTTCAAAATATAGATCGATCTATTTGCACTACATTATTTCTGGGTAAAGCTATCGGCGGTGAGCCTGCTACTAGTTCCGAAAGCTTGGAAGTGGGTTTTTTTTCAATAAAACAAGCATTGGATATGGTCACATGGAAAAATCTCAGATTGCGCCTAGAGTATTGTCTAAATAATGATGCACAGCCTTTTTATGTAGAATTACGGGGCACAGAAGTTGAAGAAATTATTTTCAAATTAGAAAATCACCAAACTTTCTAGAAGTCCCTCTGCGTCCTAGCTAATTCTTCGACGGTGCTAGCTACGGCACAAGAAGTAAATATCTAATCGCAGTTATTTAAGTACGACAGCTACCCGGATATGGCCAATCCAGTTATTTTTTTTAGTTTTATAACATTTTCATTAGATTACAGAACTTTTCATACGGATACAACGTCTTAATTATGAACGATAAATCGACGGTAAGGAATGAAACATTATGAAAGACAACACGAAGCTTTTCAGAAATAATATGAGGAGCCAGTCTTCTATACAATCTGTAGGTGGCAGGCGTTATGTGCCAGGAATTGATGGTCTAAGGGCTTTATCAGTACTCGCTGTACTCGCTTATCATTTGAATCTAAATTGGGCTGAGGGTGGACTTCTCGGCGTTGGAATATTTTTTGTTATCTCAGGTTATCTCATTACTGACCAAATCATTACCAAGTGGGAGCAACACCGAAGACTGAATCTTATAGACTTTTGGTTTCGTAGAGCACGGAGGCTGCTGCCGGCGATGATCGTCATGCTTCTTGTTGTCGCCATATGGCTCTTAATTATAGAACCTACAAGATTGTTTGGATTGAAGGGTGACTTTTTATCTTCCTTATTTTACTTCAATAATTGGTGGCTAATATTTCATAATGTCTCCTACTTTGAGAGCTTTGGACCGCCTTCTCCGATCGGACATTTATGGTCGCTTTCTATTGAAGGACAATTTTATATTCTATGGCCAATAGTTCTCATTATAGTGATGAAGATCGCTCGTCGGCGAGGTAAGCTTATTGCATGGATTATGGCTAGTGCAGCTGTCTCAGCTTTAGCGATGGCATTGATCTATGTACCGGGTACAGACCCAAGTAGAGTGTATTATGGAACGGATACCCGCATATTTGCACTTCTCATTGGAGCAGCTCTTGCAGTTGCATGGCCAAGTCAGAAGCTTAATGATAAGGTCTCAGAACCAGCTCGGCGTGTGCTTGATATCGTAGGAGGACTAGGACTCATTCTATTGTTGGTACTTTTTAATCAGGTTAATGAGTATGACGATTTGCTTTACCGTGGTGGGTTTTTCGTGATTTCTTTGATCGCTGCTGTAGTTATTGCCGTACTCGCTCATCCTGCCAGCCGACTGGGATCGATTGTAGGCTGCAAGCCTCTGCGTTGGATCGGAGTGCGATCATATAGCTTGTACATATGGCATTTCCCAGTCATTATCCTTAGTAGTCCGAATGTGAATACTGAAGAAAGCAGCATTCTCCGTATCATAATTCAGGTAGCAGTGAGTTTTTCACTAGCTGCATTGTCATACAAGTATGTGGAGGAGCCAATTCGGAGGGGTTCATTAAAGGAAACTTGGAAAAATATAAGTGTAAAAAAACGCGGTGGTATTCGTCCAGGCTTCTTAATTGCTATTATTACTGTGATTCTTATCCCTATCGCTTGCAAAGGTTACTTGTTAAACGCTGGATCTGATACGGGGATGGAATCGGCAGGTATGCAGAATGAACAGCAACAG
>DJUJ01000002.1:0-7436 GCA_002438345.1 Paenibacillus sp. UBA6285 | reverse complement strand
CAAGTCGATAGACGAGGGTGTGACTGATATCCCAACAGTACCAGCTATAGCACAGGATAATACTGATTCTGAAGTGAAAAAACCTGATACTGAGTTGGGAAAAACAGTTACAGAAGAGGAACAGCCTAATTCTGAAGTAAAAAAAACTGATCCTGAAGAAAAGAAATCAGTGTCTGAAGATAGCCAAGCTGGAAAAGACGTTACGGCCATTGGAGATTCCGTTATTTTGGACGCAGCACCTTATCTCTCAGAAAAATTACCTGGTATTGTAGTCGATGGAGAGATCGGTAGACAGATGGTGAAAGCTCAGGAGGTAGTGGATCAACTTAGAACAGAAGGCCGGTTGGGTAAACGGATTATCATTGAGCTGGGAACCAACGGATCCTTTAGTTCAAAGCAATTACGTGCACTACTGAGCTCGCTAAGCGATGCTGAGCATATTTTTTTGGTCAATGCACGCGTCCCAAGAAAATGGCAAAATAATGTAAACCACAATATTTCAAAAGTTTCCAGTGAGTTTAGTAATACGACCGTAGTAGACTGGCACTCTGCTAGTGAAGGGAAAGACGAATATTTCTACCAAGATGGTGTGCATCTGAAGCCTGAGGGTGCCGAGTATTACGCTTCTATTCTTGTAAAAGCCTTGAAAATTAAGTAACAAGATATTGATTTGTGATCCCAACCGAAGTCATAGCTGTAGATCTGGTAAGTCAGAAGTACATTCAGTAACTTATAAAGACCGGCAAGAGAATTTTCTCTTTGCCGGTCTTATTTTTCGTAAACGTATGTCATTGAAGAATATCTATTTCCTATTCGTAGATAAAATGCTCCACCGCAGCCACAGTCATCGTAAAGTCAGGGTTAGAATTGTCGATCACCTTAACATTGGAACCTGGGAGAGGCCACTTAACACTACGGTTTCCAAATGATTTGCGAAATTCATCCCAATGCTGGAACTTCCATTCATCTAGTGGTGATTGTCTGTTTTGAATTCGCATCCGGTACAATTCCTCGTTGGCTAGTTCGACCAAGACGACTTTGACCTCAACATCTTGCAGGGAACGTCCGATACGAGATAACTCACTGCTGATCCAGTCAGGATTGGCAGCTTCTTGGGTAAATGGCCCAACTACAAATGCATCCACATTCAGGCCAATATTGTCTAGCGCGGCGTCCATCGTAATCCGGTAACCTAAATCACGACATAATCTTTTGTACTCGGCAGAGTCTCTGTCTGCTGGGTCCAATCCGTGTAAAGTCATGATGGCGTCTGCGGCTGGCCGTAAGAGAATATCCATATCAAAGAAGGGTACTTTACGCCGGGAAGCGATCGCTTTAGCTAATGTGGTTTTGCCGGCCCCAGCTGGCCCCAGAAAAAATATAAGTTTGTTCATCGCTGACTCTCCTTAGAACCTCAATTAACTCCATATTGTATCTCTGCATAATATCATATAAAAGATAGTGAGCAATCGCCAGCGCAAAATCTTCACCTGCCAGATATGATCTGAAAACCTGAGATATTTCGTATTATGGGCCATTATATGATATTTTTTTGCTTCTCCATTGAGTTTTTGCGTAATCCTGCTTATAATATAGCGAGAAAAATAAGAAAAAGGTGTCCATAAATGAGCATATTAAATGTAGAAGGATTAAGTCATGGCTTTGGAGATCGTGCGATCTTCAAGGATGTTTCATTCCGTCTCCTAAAAGGCGAGCATATCGGATTATTCGGCGCTAACGGCGAAGGTAAATCCACTTTTATGAATATTGTTACAGGAAAGCTGCAACCTGACGAAGGTAAAGTCGAATGGTCCAAACGGGTGCGTGTCGGCTACCTCGATCAGCATGCGGTGTTGACCAAGGGCATGACCATTCAAGATGTACTTAGAGGGGCATTCCAATACCTGTTTGATCTTGAGCAAGAGATGAACGATATGTACGGCAGAATGGGTGACGTGTCGCCAGAAGAGCTGGAGAAGCTGCTTGAAGAAGTTGGAACCATCCAGGATACACTTACGAATCAAGATTTCTACATGATTGATGCGAAGGTACAAGAAACCGCTCGCGGATTAGGAATCACCGATATCGGTCTGGATCGCGACGTTGCTGATCTTAGTGGTGGGCAGCGTACCAAAATCTTGCTTGCGAAGCTCTTGCTTGAAAAACCAGACATTTTGCTCCTCGATGAGCCGACGAACTATCTGGATGAGCAGCATATTGAATGGCTGAGACGTTATCTTCAAGAATATGATAATGCGTTTATTCTGATCTCTCATGATATTCCATTCTTGAACAGCGTTATTAACCTGATCTACCATATGGAAAATCAAAAGCTGACCCGTTATGTGGGTGATTATGAGCAATTCCAACAGGTCTACGAAATGAGAAAACAACAGCTTGAATCTGCTTATAATCGCCAAAAGCAAGAAATAGCAGAGCTAAAAGATTTCGTTGCTCGTAACAAAGCCAGCGTGGCAACTCGTAACATGGCGATGTCCAGACAGAAGAAGCTCGACAAGATGGAGATCATCGAGATTGCGAAGGAAAAACCGAAACCACAGTTTAATTTCAAAGAAGGTAAAACTGCGGGTAAGATGATTTTCGAAGCGAAAGAATTGGTTATCGGTTATGACACTCCGTTGTCCAGACCACTTAATTTGTTGATGGAGCGTGGGCAAAAGGTCGCTCTGGTTGGTGCGAACGGTATCGGTAAGACGACTTTACTACGTAGCATTTTAGGCGAAATCTCTGCATTGTCCGGTTCTGTAGAACGTGGCTACCATCAGGAGATTGGATACTTTGAGCAAGAAATGAAGGAAGGCAATTATAAGACTTGTATTGAGGAGATCTGGGATACATTCCCATCCCTTTCACAATTCGAAGTACGTGCTGCCCTTGCCAAATGTGGACTGACCACGAAGCACATTGAGAGTAAAATCGCTGTCTTGAGCGGTGGAGAAAAAGCAAAAGTGCGTCTATGTAAGCTCATTAACAGTGAGACTAACATACTCGTATTGGATGAGCCGACGAACCACTTGGATATTGATGCTAAAGATGAACTGAAACGCGCTCTGAAAGCATACAAAGGAAGCATTCTTATGATTTCTCACGAACCAGAATTTTATCAGGATATCGTAACAGATATTTGGAATTGCGAAGATTGGACAACAAAAGTATTTTAATGAGCTAATCTCTAATGAAAAAGTCTATGAGGTGTTAACGATTCTGTTACGCTTCATAGGCTTTTTTTAGCGGATAATAACTGGATTAGACAAGGAGGTTCTATGTGTTAGAGACGAAAATCGACCAGATCAAGACTTGTGTCCAACGAATTTTTGGGCAGCCTGAAGTAGAAGTACTCACTTTCACATGCGAAGATTTAGATTATAAAACACCANNAAACTTTACAACAGCGGGTATCTTTCATCTTCAAGGGCTCGTACTAATTAATCATCAGCAACTTCCGTGGTCAATCATATTAAAAATAATCAAGCCTGATAGTGTAGAAAAAGATGATCCAGAGCATCACAATTACTGGCGCCGAGAAGCCCTAGTCTTTGAATCTAATATACTGGACGAGCTTCCTTGTTCAATCCAAACTCCTAAGTGCTATCTTGTCGAGGAGCAAGCGGATGGCACCATATGGTTATGGATGGAACGAATAAAAGGGGAGTATGCGCATTCGAAGAAGCAATTTGATTTTATCGCTGAGCAGTTAGGGCGTTTCAATGGGGCTTATCTTATGGGAAAGAAAATTCCTGATGAGAAGTGGATATGCAGAAGCTGGCTTAAGTCATGGACTACGTCCAGTAGAATGTATGCTCCTAATCCGGAAGTATATATAAATCAATTACATAGAGAGCAAGAGCCGAGTGTATGGGCATGGTTCCAAGACTTTACTAATCAGATAGACAGTAACTTGATATCATTAAATAGCATACCACGAGTGCTAGCCCATCAGGACCTCAGTCAAATGAATATGTTGCTAACTCAAAACGGCGGGTTAGTATTGATAGATTGGCAATTTATGAGCATATCAGGTTTAGGTGAAGACCTTGGCAAAATGTTTGGAGTAAACATGAGCTTAGGGGTCATTCCAATCCATCGTTACGAGGAATATAAAGAGTCTTTGTTCAAAGCCTATATCAAGGGGTTAAAGGATACAGAATGGCACGGGGACGAGCAACTTGCTAGATATGGTTTTTGTTTAAGTACGGCTATGCGAAGTGTTTGGGAAGTCACCCAGTACTTTTCATTAGCCGCGCAGTTACAATCTGATCCATTAAACTCTAGTCTCCAATTGCGGGTTGCGCGGCTGGAACAAATCATTACAGTACATCAAAAAATGGTTCTAGAAGCCGACGCATTGAAAAAATCGATAATGTAATTAAGTTCCATTCTCATAGATGGATACCGAAAAAGGAGCTCCCACCACAGGAGCTCCTTTTTACTACACCTCAATAATGATGGGAAGAATCATCGGACGTCGCTTGGTTTTCTCGTACAGGAATCTACTCAGGGTCTCCTTGATGGTCTGCTTGATGATATTCCATTGGCCAAGGTCAGCCTCACTCATCTTTTGAAGGGTGGAGGTTACAAGCTGGTTGATCTCCTCCATTAAAGTTTCTGAGTTACGGACATATATGAATCCTCTGGATATGGTATCCGGTTCGTTTAATAGACGTCCATCTGCTTGGCTTAGTGTAATGACTGTAATCAAGATGCCGTCTGCTGACAGCTGGCGACGATCGCGAAGCACGACATTCCCTATATCTCCAATCCCAAGTCCATCCACTAGGGTCTGCCCAGCAGCCACTCGGCCAGATTGGCGGACAACACCTGATGATGATTCGACGATGTCCCCATTTTTCAGAATAAAGATATTATCAGGGTTAACACCGACTGACTCCGCCAACAAGCTGTGATGATGCATCATGCGGTATTCACCATGAATCGGTATAAAATATTCAGGTTTCATCAAGGTTAGCATTAATTTAAGTTCTTCTTGGCTAGCGTGCCCGGAGACATGAAGCTCACTTCGTGAACCATAGATAACTTTTGCACCAAGAACATATAGATTATCGACGATTCTAGATACATTACGTTCATTTCCGGGAATAGGATTGGCAGCTAATAGAACAGTGTCTCCGGTTTGGATTTCCATCAATCTATGACTAGAGTTAGCTAATCGGGATAGCGCAGCCATGGGCTCACCTTGACTGCCAGTACATAATACAGTTACCTGCTCTGGGGGAAGCTTAGCGGCTTCTGAAGGTTCGATCAGCATGTTCTCAGGAATACTTAAGTACCCGAGTTCTTGGGCTACTCGTACGACATTCACCATACTTCTGCCAAGTAAGGTCAATTTGCGTTCGGTTAAATGAGCAGCTTCAATGATCTGTTGTAGACGATGTACATTTGAAGCAAAGGTAGAAACAAAAATTCTGCGGTCAGCTCTCAGGAACGCTTCTTCTATGTGTGCGCCTACGAGCTTTTCAGAGGGGGTAAAGCCAGGACGTTCTGCATTGGTACTCTCTGACAGTAGGAACTTTACACCGTTCTTCCCGATGTCGGCCATTTTATGTATATCGGGATACTGCTTGTTAACAGGGGTCATGTCAAATTTGAAGTCTCCAGTATGAACAACGGTCCCTTCAGGGGTATCGAATACAACACCAAGGCAATCCGGAATACTATGGTTCGTATTAAAGAACGTTGTAGTAATCGCTCCTAGTTTTAAAGTAGACTCAGAATCAATGCAATGTAGCTTTGTTTGTCGCAGAATTCCATGTTCCCTTAGTTTGTTTTCAATTAAGCCTAAGGTTAGACGGGTCGCGTAGATTGGAATATTCAATTGTTTAAGCAAATACGGAATTCCTCCAATATGATCCTCATGTCCATNNAATACGTTACATCGGGAATAATCAGATCAATCCCAAGGAAACTTTCGTCCGGGAATTTAGAGCCGCAATCAATTACAACAATATCATCAGCATATTGCAGGAAATACATATTCTTACCAATCTCATTAACACCGCCTAATGCTGCAATCCAGAGCTGCTTTGCTGCCACTTTCATTGAAGTACCCCCCTTAATAAATTCACCTATATTATGTATGAAACTCATTATAATTATCNNAAATAATAAAAGATGATATTCGAAAATTAGGAGACCAATTAACCATGAACATCAGAAGAATACAATTAAAGGATAATCATGCGATTGAACAGATCATTAGGAACTGCCTGATTGAGTTTGGCGGGAATAGATCAGGGCTTGCGTGGGAAGATGACAGTCTGCATCATTTATATGGATATTACAATCATTGCGAGAATCGAGCCTATTGGGTTGTTGAAGAAGAAGGAGAAGTATTGGGTGGGTGCGGAATAGCGCCTTTCGGGAGTGAGGATAAAATATGCGAATTGCAAAAGATGTACTTATCTCCGTCTACTAGAGGAACTGGTATCGCGATTGCGCTATTGAACGTAGCACTGGACTTTGCCAAACTTCACTTTGACAAATGTTATCTGGAGACACTGCAAAACATGCACGCTGCCAACCGTTTTTATATGAAAAATGGATTTGAGCTTTTAGATGCCCCCATAGCGGGATCGGAGCATTTTGCATGTGATGCTTGGTATATAAAAGATTTAGCGTGATCGATTTATGTCAATTTTCAACTACAAATTTTCATTTGACAATAAAACCGTCCAGACGGTATAGTAAATAGTAGAGGTGATGAACATGAACAGTAATTCTAAACGTAAAACTATTTTAATGGCTGCTTCGATTATTGTGAAAAATAACGGAGTGGAGAAGCTTACGCTTGAAGCTGTTGCTAAAGAAGCTGGAGTCAGTAAAGGCGGGCTGCTTCACCATTTTCCAAATAAAGAAGCTTTGATAAAAGGTATGGTGGAAGAGTTAACGAACGATTTTTTTATCAATGTTCAAGATAGGGCAATGAGCGCAACGGTTGAAACAGGGAAGTGGATTCGAGCATTTACTGAAGTGGTGAGTGAAGATATTAAGGAAGGCAGAGAGATTAGCACAGCGCTTACTGCTGCTCTTTTTACCAACCCAGATATTCTTAGTAAATTTCAAAATCAATATGCAATGTGGCAAAAAAACATAGAGAACGACGGCATTGATCCTGTACTTTCTACTATTGTTAGGTTGGCAGCTGATGGGTTATGGTATTCCGAAATGTTCGGTTTAGGTGTGTTAGATGATGAATTACGCACTAAAGTCATTCAAGAATTGATAAATATGACGAAGTAAGGAGTGGGCTATCTTTGAATTCATATGTATTATTGGCAACAGCGATCATCTGTGAGGTATTTGGCAGTTCAATGCTAAAAGTATCTAACGGGTTTAAAAGGGTATTCCCTTCCATTGGCGTGATCCTTGGTATGGGTTTAGCATTTTATAGTCTTTCT
>DJUJ01000001.1:56247-71208 GCA_002438345.1 Paenibacillus sp. UBA6285 | reverse complement strand
TCGGCGGCGGCGGCCAGCACCTCTTGGCCCTCCGCGCGGGCCAATCGGCTCTTAAAGGCTTCTTCCGCGCTGCGCCATGCTTTCAGCGCGGGAAGCCTAGCCTCGGCCTCGTCAGCTTGGCCGAGCTTCTGTTCAAGGAGGAGAACCTCCTCCTCCTTGGAGAGCAGCCCCTGCCGCTGCAGCTCGCGGCGGGTCCGTTCCTCTTGGAGCTCGCGAATACGCGCGAAACGCTCCGAGACCTGCAGCGCCGCCTCCAGCTTTCGGCGGCACTCCGCAGCATAGGCAACTGCCTGTTCGAGGCGCTCCGCCGCTGCCTCTACATCCCCTTTGCCTGCGCTGCCAAGACCCTGCTGCTCCGCTTCCAGTGCACGGAGCGCCGCCTCATTCTCCTTCACTCGGCGGCTAAGCTTGATTGCAAGCTGATCGCCATACTGTTCCAGATGGAACAGGCGCTGCAGCATTTGCCGACGATCTACGCCACGAAGCGATAAGAATTCGGCAAATTTCCCCTGTGGCAATACAACCGCCCGCGTGAAGTCATCCATTTTAAGACCGATATGCTCCTCCACGCAGCGCGTAACATCCGCAAGCTTGTCTGCCATAACGTTGTCACCGTCAGGTGTGATTTCGATGAAACGACTAATCGTGTTACTGACGGTTTGCTCACCTGTCCGCTTGAACTTACGTTCCACACGATAACGACGTGCCCCAGCGGAAGAAGTGAGCTCAAAGGTAAACGCCACGCTAAGTGAATCCTCCGAATGATTCATAATCCCTTGTGTTCCGTTAACGGCACGCTCTACTTTCCCATACATCGCCAAAGTAATAGCATCCAGCAAACTAGATTTGCCACTGCCCGTAGGTCCAAAGATCCCGAACAAACCGGTCTCACACAAACTTTCAAAATCTATTTCCTGCATTTCTCTATAACTCTGTAATCCTGCTACTTTTAATAGAATAGGCTTCACCTTAGTTCTCCTCTCCTTCCTCTGGCTGACGCCGTTCTTCTTCCGTAAGCTGTAAGAACAGCTCTATTAAGCTATCTTCTGGCTCTGCTCCACCCGTCTGACGCTGACAGAATCTACGAAACAATTCTTGCACAGGCATACGTGAACGGGAAGTCTGTTCGAGCTCCATCTCCATTTGTGGATAGATCGGACGAATATGAATGATCCCTTCACGTGATTTACGCAGACGCTGAATATCATTCATCGACATCGCTTCACTAAGTCGAATCTCCAAATCTATAAAAGCAGAAGCATCTCTACCTTCATCCAGCCAGTTATATACCTCCTGCAATCCACCAGTGGAGCTCCATCTTACAAGCGGACGCCCACAGCGAAGATAAATTTCTTCAAAGTTTGGCTCACCGCCCGGGGCAACATCAATCAGTGTCACTGACTTGGCTTGTCCTGCTTCGGAAANNAGGCGTTGAGCGCGATGAAGATGACCTAGTGCAGTATATTGCGCTCCACAGGCCAAAGCTAAAGGATCAACGGTATATGCTCCACCCACTTGAATCGGACGTTCCGAATCACTCTCCACACCACCAAGCACGTAAATATGGCTCATCGCTAAATTAACGGTCTGCGGCGTGAATTCCCGTCCCAACAGCTGCATGAGCTTGCCTACCCGCGAGCTGTATGCCAGTCGTAGCTCCTCTTCCCCACTATCCCCAGCTAGCAACTCACCCAGTCGAGCCTCAGAGGGATAAGGAAGGGCTGCGATTTTGGCGATCTCACCCGTGCGTGCAGCATGAACAGTCACTGGCTCTGAGGTAGGAAGTCCAACCAATGTAATCCCCTGTCTTAAAACAAGCGGGGAGACTGAAGATACGCGCTCCGGTTGATCATGATTTCCGGCGATCACAACAAGGGGCCTGCCCCCCGAAGTCAGCCTGGCAGCAGCCTCATAGAATAATTGCTCCGAAGCCGCTGGTGGATTAACGGAATCGTACACATCTCCCGCCATCATAATCAAATCCACTTTATGAAAATCGGCGATCTCCACCAATTCATCTATGAACTGCTCTTGCTCCTTCTGCCGGCTTCTTCCTTCCAGCGTTCGGCCGAGGTGCCAATCTCCCGTATGCAATATCCGCATCTTCGTCCTCTTTCCCCCGCTCCTATGCGGTAATAAATAGATTTATAATTTCACAGCATGTCCGCCGTCAAAAAAGTACAGCCAAATCTCGCTGATCGGTTCTCCCAAAATATCTTGTAACGCCTTGCTGTATAGCTCTAGCTGAAAGCGATATTTTTCCTTAAGTGCTTCTAGCCCACCCTGATGTTCTAACACAGAGTCCGTCTTATAGTCTAGCAGAATGACCCGGCCCTCTTCACGGAACAGGCAGTCAATCACCCCTTGGATCAGCACAGCTTCACTAAAGACTTCGTTATTTTCCTCAGGGCTTAGCTCTGAGACAGCTTTATTCATATAATCGAGCTCTCCATAAGCCTCGCCTGCGGGAACCATATAACTGAACGGCATTTCTCTAAGCTTCCAAGAAGAATCTATTAATCTACGACCAAGTTCATTCGTATAAAAAGCCTCTATCTGTTCAGGGGCCACCGCTTCCACCTGCTCAGCAGTTAGAATAGCCAATCTCTGCAACCGGGCTAATGTTTCTTCCACAACTTTAGGATCAATAGAACCCTCCAGCGGAATATGCTGCATAACCGTATGGTAGGCTGTCCCGCGCTCCGCAGGGGTTAAGCTACGTTTTTCCATAAATTTGGGACGCCGCAAATGAAGACTGTCTGCTCCTGCCACATTTGGACGTTTATTGTTTTCAGTTGAGGTGGAAGAAGGGGCACCTTCCTCTAAGAGATCATAAGATGGTTGGTCCTGCATCGACAACAAAGCTTTTAACTCCGTAACAGAGGTTTTGGCAGGAATACCAGAGGCAGCCGCAAACGGATAAGGCCATTCTAGTCTTCTAGCAATTTCATCACTATTCCCAGATCCATAGACACTAACAGATTCACCTTTTTGCAGTGCCTTGAGTACAGATTGACGTTCTTCTGCTTTGTCCTCTGAGTTATCCGAAGGAAGGAACGCCCCAGAATTCAGTTCGGAAGCATTCTGCACACTGATGCTCCAGTTTGAGACATCGCTATGCAGCACTGTCGAGACGGTACCTTCTGAACCGCCTAGCTTACGGAGAATAGCCGCCGCTGGATGCCGGATCAATGCCGGTCCAACCCAGTCCAAATAGCTGCGTCCCCGGGCTAGTAAATGATCCGCAAGCAACAGCTCCTCCCGATTCTGCACGCTGCTCCAGCTAGCGATTTTGCGTGGCAAATCTCTTACGGTACCTACTAGAATCATCTTATCTCTTGGACGAGTTAAAGCTACATATAATACCCGCATTTCCTCAGCCAATAATTCAAGTCGTGTACGACGATTAATAGCCAAATAAGGAAGCGTTGGGTAGCTAACCCGTGTTTCCCGCTCCACAAAACGTGGCCCAAAGCCAAGCTCTTTATGCATAAGGAAAGGAGAATGTAAATCTTGTCTATTGAACTGCTTTGCCATCCCAGCTACAAAAACAACAGGGAACTCCAAGCCTTTGGATTTATGGATGGTCATAATTCTGACTCCATTGCCCTCTTCACCACCACCACCAGCTACACCAAGATCTCCGCCATTCTCACGAAGCCGTGAAATGAACACCAGAAAACGGAACAACCCACGTGCCGCAGTATCATTCTCAAATTGAACAGCCCGATCATACAAAGCCTTAAGATTGTTCTGTCGCTGCGAGCCTCCAGGCAATCCTCCAACCCATTCCAGATAGCCGCTCTCACCATAAATACGCCAGATTAGCTCACTGAGACTGCCTTGTCTAGCCGCATCTCTCCAGCTTTCAAGCCGATCTAGAAAAACCTTAAGCTTATGCTTCAGCTTTAGGCTGATTTGCGGTAAAGCTTCACTTCCAGATTCCACCTCATTTATGATTTCATCGTTATTATTATCTGAGGTAGCTTTCTCTTCCGCTGCACTTGCTGTTTCTATTTCATGAGCTGAGAAAAGATCGTATTCTTCCTCAGCTTCTTTTGCATCTTGTATGCTCACTGCTACTTGTACAGCACGATAGAAAGAACCATGGCTGCACATCCGAACCGTAGCCAGCACCTCTTCAGTTAAACCAACAACAGGTGACCGAAGCACACCAGCGAGTGGAATATCCTGCTGAGGATTATCGACTATTTTTAAGAGTGAGAGTGCAATTTCTACTTCTGTAGCTTCAAAATATCCTTTATTCAGATCTCCGTAAGCAGGGATTCCCTCCATCCGAAGCTCTTCAATGATTAAAGGGGTCCATATTCTGGCTGAACGAAGCAATATCACGATATCACCATAAATCACCGGGCGCATAATCTTAAGCCCTTTATCATAAATGAGCAGCGGCGCTCCGCCATTCAGGCCAGTCATTTGTGAAATGCGGTGGGCAATCGCCCGTGCTTCCAGCTGAGCAGTCTCACTCTCAATGGCTTCGCTTTCCTGAAGTGATGTCTCACCGTCCTCAGAAGTCTCTTCCACCTTACCTGCTGCCGCTCCGCGATCGATCAATAATAGCTCTGGTGCAAAAAAAGTATCTGGCCCCTTCTCTGCTGCACCCGGGAAATTCGCACCATACACAAGCTCGGCGCGTTCGTCATAATTAATCTCCGCCACCGTCTCGTTCATAATCTGCCGAAAAATCATATTTACGGCATTTACAACCTCCATACGACTACGGAAATTACGGGCCAGATCGATAACCGAACCGCTAGACGATTCATATGGTTTCTCAGATAACTTGTCAATGTCAGAGTCGTCTACTGTAGTACTGCCACTCCCGGCATTGTTTGCACCAAAGCTACGGTATTTATCTAAAAATAGCCCCGGCTCCGCCAGACGGAACCGATAAATACTTTGCTTCATATCTCCGACCATAAATCGGTTACCGGGTGCTTCACGAGAGATTAGCCGGACAATCTCTTCCTGCACACTATTTGTATCCTGATATTCATCCAGCAGAACCTCATCAAATTGAGCACGGTACTCCATCGCTGCATCGGAGGGTAAAGAATGACCCGGTAGAGAATCCGGATGACGTAAAATCTGCAGACAATAATGCTCCAAATCACTGAAGTCGACTAAACCCCGGCCTGCTTTTTCGATTCGATAACGTTCACCGAACGCTATTACCGTCTCAGCAAGCTCTGCCATAAGAGGTGCTGCCTCGTTCAGTTCTCTCAAAAAAACATCCGCAGGACGGCCAAACAATGCCTTCTGAAGATCTAAAACACTCTTCTTCACACTGTCGCGCAGCTCTTTAACCATCTCCTGCAATCCAGGATCTGTCGAATCCTTCTTACAAGCCTTCAGTTTCCCAAAGTATACTTCCATAAAAATATCATATAATTCTGCCCAAGGTCGTTCATTCACGGCCTCCTGCAACGCATTTACCATTTCAAGATCAGCCGTCAAATTCTCGGCATAAGGCGCCGGACCACCCGGCTGTAGCGCGATCTCCCTGCCTTGGAGAAGCTGACTGGCTGCACCCGCAAGGGTCAGCTTCGCTTCTTCAAGAATACTTAGCACCCAAGGAGTTCGACCTAAGCTATCTGTGTCTGGTAATGAGAAATCAGCTGCGGTATCACGAAGCCACTGCTCTGGCCAAGGATGGCTGCGGGCATAATCATGCAGTCGCTGTATGAGCGCATGTACCGCATCATCGCTGCGTTCACCACTGAACCAGTCAGCAAGCTGTACAAATACGCTATCCGCGCCATCTTCACCTACTTCACCGTATTTTTCCTCCAGTAGCTCTTGAAGCAGCTCCTGCCGCATCATCTCTGCTTCATGTTCGTTCAGGATACGGAAACCAGGATCTATAGGAATAATCTGATAATAACGCCGGATCACTTCCAGACAGAAGGAGTGTAGTGTTGTAATCGAGGCTTTCCCGAGCAACGACAGCTGACGGCGTAAATGGTCATTCTCTCCATTCTCCTCAAGCTCCCGATCGAGTGCTTCTCTAATCCGTTGCCGCATCTCGGCAGCAGCAGCTTTGGTAAACGTAGCTACTAGCAATCTATCTACGCTAAAGCCATTCTCTTCCTTGCTGATTTTGCGAATAATCCGTTCTACCAGTACAGCTGTCTTACCTGAACCTGCTGCCGCGGCTACGAGGATATCATCACCGCTCTCAGCAATGGCGCGCCACTGGTCATCACTCCATATGCTTCCTTCCGGTTTCGCTTCTCTTTCAGGCTTCATACTCACGGTGTAGTTCCTCCTTTTCGGGACAGCAGATCCCAAATGACGTCCTTCCCTGGCTTACCCAGATTGTTGTAGCCATTGCCTTCCACGGCTTCATCGAACTGGCAGACGGGTCTAAAGGAACAGAATGTACAGGCTGTCTCTTGCCCAATCCGATATGGCTCAATCATCACATCACCCTCCGTAATCCGTGTCCCGATATCCGAGATCGTTCCCCGAACGGAAGACAATAAGTGCCCCCATTGCTCTGGTGTAGCTACAGAAGCACTACTATAAAAGCTGCCATCAGCTTTTACTGCTACAGGCACGATTGAAGAATACCCTTTGTCTAAGGAGGTATCCATCAGAGAGACAACCTCACGGTCTGCTGTAAGCAATCCCTTCATCTTGAAGCGCTTCAGCAATTCTTGTTCTGCCTGTTCCTTATTCATCCCGTTTGATGAAGTCAACAGTGGATCATGTACATGAAAATACAGTGTCCCTGCTGGAAGTGTCGGTTGCCCGAGCCATTGCTCCGAGTACGTAAGGAGCACATCCAGATAGGTCAGGATCTGTAGTGATAATCCATAGTAGACCTCATGCAGCTTGAGGTCTTTTTGACTCGATTTATAATCAATTACTCGCAGTAGAATTCCATTCTCTCCTCGAGCCATGTCTACACGGTCGATCCGTCCAACAACTTCCATCACACAGCCATTCGGCAGTGTAATTCTTAAAGGAGGTAACTCCTTATCCGGTCCAAAATCCAGCTCCAGCCCTACAGGCTCAAAGCTACCTCGGCGAGCATGCTCACCCAGAATCACAGAAGCACGTCCAACAATGTTCTTCAGCTTGCGGGAGATGTACCCGTAACGTTTAGAGCTCATCAGAATCTCACCCTGCAGCATCGGAGATAAACGTTCTACCGTCTCACTTGCCTCACGCCGACACTCTTCTGGGGACAAGCTTCCCCAGCCGCGGCCCTCTTGTTTCAGTCTGACCGCCATATCACTTAACGCAGCATGGAACAGCTGTCCAATATCAGGTGCTTGCAGCTTATATAGCTGGCGTTCCTTCAGTCTTAGTCCGTAGGATGCAAAATGAGAGAAGGAGCAAGCAACAAACTTCTCCATCCGGGAAACACTGCCTCGCAGTGTTGATCCACCGTACAATTTGAAGCTTGTTCCACGCTTTAGCTTCGTTCCCACGTTACGATAGAACAATGAACTAAGCAGACGTTTCAGTTCGATACTTCGTTGCTCATCAGCTGCAAACCAGTTATAAACATCCCACCATAATTCAGGTATCTCGGTCCCTTGACGCCACTGCCGCAGCTGCATAATCAATGCGCGAAGACTCTGTTCTGGATGACCAATGTAACCCAGGTGAATGGAATCTCTGACTTCATCTGGTAGTCCCGAAGAAGGAAGTGCGGATAAGCTGTGCTCTTGAATCTTTGGAAACATCTTATACAAATGACGGATTACCTCAGAGGGAAGAAGAGCCTTGCCCTCATCATCAGCTGTAGCGTAGCTAATCCAGAGCTTTCGACTTCCTGTCGTTAGCGCATTATAGATCAAAAACCGCTCGTCCAGCAGTTTACGAGAAGCACCAGGAGCAAGCTCCATACCAGCGTTCTCAAGCACGGAGCGTTCGCCTTCCGAGAGAATTCCATCTTCCTTAAACTGCGCAGGCACAACACCTTCATTAAATCCAAGCAAAAAGGCGTATTTCACTCCCGTTGGTCGAGTCCGATCCATGTTACCTACCAGTACTTGATCTAGCGCGGGAGGAACTAGTCCCATCTTAAGCTCAGCAAGTCCTGTCTCTAGGACTCCAGTGAACACATCAAATTCAAGTCTTTCGTTGCCCATCATTTCGACGATCTGATCAAGTAGATCAAGCACTGCACCCCACAGCTGACTATGTTCTCTAGCCTTCTCGGGTTGCCCCTTCTCCATAGCATTAACGCTAAGTCTCTCCAGCTTTCGAGCAACATCTGTCTCATCAAGCAGCTTGTACACTGCGGTACAGAGTTCAAGACCGCTTCTACTCTTCTGTATCCGTTTTTCAAAAGCAAATAAAGGACCTGTTATACTAGCACGGCAACGCTCCATTGTAGCAAGCAGTTCTTCATCCATCTGTCTGCCACCTTCCAGCGACAAGCTAGGAATCCCTTTCCATGAACGGCCATCCGTCCAGCGATANNATATCCTCACGCGTAATACTACCATCCAGCGGTCGCAAAAGATCCGTCTTTACGCAACGAAATACATCCTCGTAGCGCCAACGTCGACGCACTACATCCAGTGCGGAACGTACAAACTCCACCAATGGATGGTGTAGCTCATTTACCTTCTGGTCCAGAAAAAATGGCACGCCGTAATCTTGGAACAAAGGTTTAATCAGCTGCTCGTAATCTCCAATATTACGCATCAATACGGCCATTTCGCCATATTTTGCACCTTCATCTCGTGCCAGCCTGATCATTTCGCGCAGTGCTCCCTCAACCTCAGCTCTGTGTGAAACTGCTGCGCCTATAGCTATCGCTTCATTTGCCAGTTCATCTGCACCCATCCAGACCTTTCGGCGGTCATAGCCTCTTTCGAGATGAGCAAGAACAGGACTTTCTTCAAAACGCGGAAGAACCGCTGGCTCCAGAAGCTCGTCCCATACATCAATGCCTAGCTCTTCAGCTATTCCACGTAGTTTAATGTAAGTAACCGCAGTTGGGTGAAATAATTCAAGCTCATTCAACTGATCTCCGTAGGGATACGAACGATCAAGTGTAAGTGAGACGGTCAGCTTCGACGCTTGCTGCATCAATTCTCGGATCACTACGAATTCCTGCGGGGTAAAGCCGTGGAACCCATCTACCCAAATCTCCGCTCCACGAATGTAGGAGGAATCAGGAATATGCTCAGCTAGTTCTGCTAAACGATCCTCTTCATCGATATAGAGGCGTGACATCTCCTTCTCTAAATCGCTGAATACTAGCTGTAAATCATCCAGCTTGCCTTCAAGAATAGGACTTTTTGCAATAGCGCCTCGCATTGCAGACAATTGCTCCTCTAAATCAGAGGAAGCCAAACAACAGCGCTTCATCTCCGTATGCAGCTGATTCAGCCGTTCTACAAAACCAGGTCGGTCTGCAGAGGCACCGAACAATTTCAGTTCCTCTTTACGACGACTGATGATTTTATAAATTAGCATCTTTTTACCTTCTTCACTGATAGGCAGACTAGCGCTACCTCCAGTTTCCTGTTTCACTNNTCTGCGCCCGAATGCTTCCCTTCACATTCCCTACGGTCAGAAGCCCTCGTTCAGCGCCAAAGGAACCTTGTTCCGGTACAAGAATGATGATCGGCGCGCCAAGAGGCTCCTTCTCTAATGAAGATGAGATAGACTCCCATATTTTTGTTGTCTTGCCACTGCCCGAGCGGCCTAGTAAAAAGGTTACCGACATAAATGATAGACTCCTTCCGTAGCGGAGAAAATGTATACGATACAAGGTGAAATACCCACCGTTTGATGATATTCAAATGAAAAAGTTCAGTCGTTCCTCGTCCCCTCAGTATAGCATAACTGTACAAATCAGAACATGCGTTTGCTAGTATTTTCTAATGATTTACAATGAAGAAACAACTAAAGCATCTCTTGAGTCCGATAGCTAATTTACCTTAGCAAAGAACATGCAAAAAATCCGTAAAAAAGCGCCCCTAGCACAGGCTCCTTCTTACGGATCTCATGATTTATATGTTCATTTGCTCGTTATAACTGTTGAAATATCAATCTTACTTCTTACTCCGCACTTCAAAAATCGCGAACTTCAGGTAGTGTCCTTCGTTAACGCCGAGAATCTGCGGATGATCTTTGCCTGCGGCCCGCCATTCGATAAGTCTCTACACCTTGCCTGCATCTTTAGCTGCATCGGCAATAGTTTCGAGGAACAGGTCAGGCTGCATGTGGTAGGAACAACTTGCGGTAACTAAATATCCGCCTTCGTTCACCAGCTTCATGCCGTGTAGATTGATGTCTTTATAACCACGGCAAGCTCCTGCTACTGCACTTTTGGTTTTTGCAAACGCTGGAGGGTCTAGGATAACTACATCCCAAGTTCTACCTCCACCTGCTGTCATCGGCTTGGAGGTGTCGGTTTTGGCAGCTTTGCTTCCGGATTTAGGATTTGTAGCCGCCGCTGCCGAATCTATGCCACCAGCAACCGTCGCCCGCTCGGAACGTTCCTCTACCCCTTTGACCTGATTGCGCAGATAAGCAAAAGCATCATCCACTACGAATTCAACACGATCACTAAAGCCGTTTAGCTCCACATTAACTTTTGCACTCTCTATAGCATGAGCGGAAACGTCAAGGCAGGTTACTTTTTTCGCGCCATACTTGCAAGCATGCAGAGTGAAGCTGCCTGTGTGCGAGAAGCATTCCAGCACTGTTGCACCATCCCAATAAGGGAAAGTTACGTGTTTACCACTCTTATTTACCGGCAAAGTCTGTAACGAACCATCTTCTGCTTCGATTTCTTGTAGCGTAATGCCGCTTCGTCCACCCCAGCCCTTCATGAGTGGAGCAATAGAAGCTCTATTCTCACGTTGGTCAAAGAAGTATCCTGTCTTCTGGCCCTCTTCGATATCTACCACCAGCTTCAGGCCATTCTCACTTACAGTAACATGCCGTGGGCATTCCCCGTACAACACGCCAGTCGTCTGTTCTAGACCCTCAAGCTCGCGCACGCTAACATCACTGCGCTCATAAATTCCACGCGGTGCCATAACCTGTACAAGCGCTTCAACGATCTCCGCACGCCGCTTGTCCATTCCGAGTGTAAGTAGCTGCACAACCAGAATATCTCCGAACCGATCCACAATAAGGCCTGGCAAAAAGTCAGCTTCACCATAAACCAAACGATAAGCATCGGCACCAGGAAGGAATCGATCTCTATGTTGCAGACAATTCGCAAACCGTTCTGCGAAAAAAGCTGTATCCATGATCGCCAGTGGTCCCTGCGATACAATTCTTACCCGGATTTGTGATNNCCCACGGCCAGAAACCGACCTTGATGATTAAGGACATCAACTAATCCCCCTGCTTCTGGGTTACCTTCTACTGATGCAACTTCACCCGCGTAGACCCATGGATGGCCCTGTTCCAGTCTTTTTTTGCGATTGCGTTCTAAAATAACCGATGCCAATGACTTCAACTCCCTGTTCTTCTAAAAATGATTTTATACATGTCCTACACGATACTTTCATATATTGGTGTACAACCCTCGTCCAAAGGAGTATGCCCTATGTTCCGTGATTTGCTGTTCCCTATCATATATGGTCTTATTATCTTTCTGGCTGGCATGAAGCTAATGGAAACAGCTTTGTCCAAGCTCGCGGGCCCTCTGATGACTAGGAGCCTGAATAAGGCTACCTCTACGCCAATCAAAGGAATGATTGCCAGTAGCCTACTGTCAGCCCTGCTTCAGAGCAGCACGGCAGTAACCGTGTTGACGATCGGTATGGTGAATGCCGGCCTGCTCACCTATGCTCGTACACTAGGTATTATCTTAGGTAGCAACATCGGTACCACATTGACCACAGAACTGATCGGACTTCAGATCAATTCCATGGCCTCCCCACTGCTGGCTGCCTCGCTGAGTCTGTGGGCAGCAGCGGTTATAGCAGGCGAGTTACCGCATACGTCACGGGCGGCAGCACTGTGCCGGAAAATATCAGAGCCGCTGCAATTCATCAGTCTGGCTGTAGCAGGATTCGCCCTAGTCTTATGGGGAATCGCAGTCATGCAATCTATCGGCGGGGAACTTCAGGAGAGCGGCCTATTCCTCTGGTTCCTGAATCATGCCACAACCAGTGTCCTATGGGGGCTCGCTGCTGGCGCCTGCCTAACTGCCCTGCTTCATAGCAGTGCAGCGGTCATTGCCATGGCTATGAGTATAGCTGCATCTGGCGCCATGCCGCCAGAGCTGGGCATAGCCATCGTACTAGGTGCAAACGTCGGCACCTGCGTCACGGCAGTCATCGCTTCCATCGGCGGCTCGTCTTCTGGCGTCTTCGTCGCTTGGTCGCATGTTGCACTCAACATTGGCGGTGCGCTTCTGTTCCTGCCACTTATCGGACCTTTGCAAGCAACAGCTGCATGGATCGGCGGAGGCCCCGCTTCACAAATCGCCCATGCCCAGACTATTTTCAATGTGATCTGCTCGCTAATCGCACTGCCATTATGTTACCTGCCTGTATGGTCAAGACTGGAGAAACGTCTTCAATCGTAACGATATACGCTAACGCCTGTATCCAAACTTTCCACAACTGTATTATTATACTTCAATCGAAAATATTATAAAACCGCGATCCATCGTAAAACGTTATGACCGTCGAAGATATCGCGATTAGGGCGAATAAGGCCAACGCAATATAATCGTTTCTTGAGAACGGACGACTGCTGTACCAAGTCCGTTTGGTCTTAGTTCCAAAGCCGCGTAACTCCATAGCCGTACTAATATTCTCAATTCGCTCAATGCTAGTCAGAATCAAGGGCATTAGAATTGAAATGATATTTTTAAGCCGCTTAGGCAGCCTTTCTTTTCGAGAGATGTCTATTCCTCGTGCCTGAGCAGAGAACGAAATGTTCTCATAATCTCGCCCAATATCCGGAATGTACCGCAGAGCAAGCGATACAGAATATGCAATTTTATAATTCACGCCAATCCGGTTTAAGGACGCTGCGAATTCACTGGGATTTGTCGTTAGAAGGAACAATAGTGCCATAGGAATGACCACTGCATATTTAAGTGCAATATTTAATTGATAGAATAGCTGCTCCCATGTAACTGTATACCGACCTACAAGATGAACAACATCGTGACGTGAACCGTAGACCTTCACACCTTCCAATGGAGAAAAGATAAAGATGGCTATATGATTAAGCACAAAGAAGATTAAGATGAAATATAGTACGAAGGCATAATCCTGAAATTGGACTTTAGAAATTCTAAAGGCAATCAAACTAAATAGCAGCATCACTGTTAGACATCTTGTATCATATGTAATCATCCCCNNCGGTGAATAGGTGAATCTTGCTTCGTAAAAGTTAACATTGTGGCTTTCATCCGCCCCGGCTCCTCCTATCGTATGCGATAAATCTTCTTACGAACTCCTCAGGCTGATCTAAGCCAACCTTCATGGCCAATGGAAAAAGTGAGGTTTCCTTCAAATTAGCATTTCTCACTACTTCTGTATTGGTTAATACTCGCTCGGGGCTGTCATCCACAAGCTTCACTCCATCAGATAACACTACAGCTCTATCGGCATACTCCAGCATTAGATGCATATCATGCGTGATCATAATGACCGTCATCCCCTGCTCCCGCAGCGTCAGAAGGAATTCCATCATTTCGTTATAGTGCCTGTAATCCTGAGCTGCGGTTGGCTCATCCAATATGATCACTTCCGGCTCCAGGATTATAATAGAAGCTATAGTCACACGCTTCTTCTGGCCGTAGCTGAGCGCCGAGATGGGCCAGCTCCGAAAAGCATATAGACCGCATACCTTCAAAACATGATGAACTCGCTCACGGATAAGCTCCTCTGACACCCCTCGTAATTTTAGGCCTAAAGCAACCTCATCATATAAGAGAGTCTTAGAAATCATATGGTTAGGATTCTGCATCACGAAACCGATCCGCTCTGCCCGCTCCTTAATCGTATCCTTGGCAATATCCCTTCCATTCAACAGTATAGATCCGGAAGTGGGCTTATAAAATCCACAGATGAGCTTAGATACCGTGGATTTCCCGGCCCCGTTTCTCCCGGCTACACAGACCATTTCTCCTTTATTAATAAGAAGGTTAAGTTTATGAAGCACTGGTCGATTCTTCTCGTAACCGAATGAAACATCTCGTAACTCAAGGATTGGTAGACTCCCGAGCTTATCCTGCCGCGCATTATTGTTATCATACCAGTACATAAGCTTGCTAGAGCAAGAATCCAGCCGGATTTCATCCATATGCTGTGGATTTATATCTGATGTAATCGTACACCCTGCATACCTCAAAGCCGTTAAATAGAGAGGTTCCCGAATGCCTACTTCCGAAAGCAAGCCAGTGCTTAACAGCTCAGCGGCTGGCATATCCGCCGCTACGCGTCCGTCATTGATCACAATAATGCGGTCCACCGCACGGTGCAGCACTTCCTCCAATCGGTGTTCGATAATAATAACCGTTTTACCGGTCTCTTGTTGCACTCGGTCAATGAGCTCAATCGCTTTTGTGCCGGTATATGGATCTAAGCTTGCCAAAGGCTCATCAAATAGCAGGATGTCCACATCACCAACCAGAACACCAGCTAAGGTCGTTTTCTGCTTCTGTCCGCCTGATAATTCCTGAGGTGAAGCTCCCAAATATTCTTGGATATCCACAGCTGTTGCCGCAGCTGCTACCCTTACCGTCATCTCATCTTGCTGAACCGCGTGATTCTCCAGACTGAAGGCGATGTCCTCTCCAACCGTTAATCCGACAAACTGTCCGTCTGGGTCTTGCAGTACAGTCCCTACCTGATCCGATAACTCCGCAATACTAAGTTCTTTTTGTTCTAGACCCATAATTCGCAGTGACCCAGACATCTCACCTTTATATGCAAAAGGTATGAGTCCGTTTATACAATGAGCCAAAGTACTTTTCCCTGAACCTGA
>DJUJ01000001.1:48098-56208 GCA_002438345.1 Paenibacillus sp. UBA6285 | reverse complement strand
TGCTTTTTTCATACTTAACCTTCCTCTTGGCTTCTTTGAAGTTATTAACATTTATAATATGTTTTATAGCCATGAAAAAGCCGGTGATCTCCACCGGCTTTTGGTTTGGATTATATGCTATTCAAGCTTCTCTGGTCAAGCTTCCTTGCTTCGTTCTTGTCTTAGCATACGCAATGGCTAGCAGCGACCCAATCACTGCCACAGTGACTATGTTGGATGCTCCGGCGATAAGTCCTTGTGTGAATACTTTATTCGCTGGCTCCGCATAGATTAGAATATCCAGTACAGGTGCTACTAAGAACCAGGCGATTGCGTTCGCTACAATCTGGGCCAGATTAAAACGAATCAGTTCCTTTCGTCCGAATTCCCCATCATGAATACCAATTCTAGCCACTAGCAGGCCTACAACCAGCCCAACAATCCCAGACGCGATCACCCAACTGAACCAAGGGGAACCATAAAAAATCGCATCCTTCAGTGTATGTCCAATCAGACCGATTAATAATCCAGCAAACGGACCGTACAAAAGTGCGAACAATGCTAGTAAAGCATATGTAGTCTCAATGTTAGTGTTTGGAATTCCGGATGGAATCGAACCGAACCTGCCCAGTATAACGAATAAAGCAGAACCGATACCAATGGCTACAATCGTCTTGATCGATAACACCTTTTGTTTTGCCATGTTTTTCATCTCCCCCAACGCATCTTCTTTATTTTATGTGATTATACATCGGAATAGTTGGAATTACTATATACAAAAATAAAAAATCCGCAAAGCAACATATCGTTGCTTTGCAGACNNATTATGCAAAAGATTTGATCTACCTATTTCACAGTAACTGTTACCGTCACTGTCTTGGTGCCGATCTTTCCTTTAATGGATGCCGTTCCTTTGCTCACTGCTACAATCTGACCACTAGCAGATACTCTAGCTACAGAAGGCTTAGAGCTGGTCCACGCCGCACTTCCAGTAACAACAGCTGTCTTCCCCGTATCATACTGCGCAATCACAATTACATTCTGAACAGCTCCCGGAGCCATCTTCAGTCTATTCTCGTTAACAGTCAACTTCATTAGTTTAGGAACTACATTAATTTTGACACTAGCAGCGATCCCTTGGTAAGAGCCTGATAACGTTGCTGTTCCTTCTGTTACTGCTTTAACAGATGTACCTTTAACCGTGGCAACTGCCTCATTAGAAGACCCCCAATTCATGCTGCTGGAGATATTCCCAGTCTTACCATTAGAGTAGTAAGCCGTAACCTTTATCGATTTGGAACCTTTAATGTTCAATTCAACAGCATTCGGTTCTACAACGATCTTATTAACCTTTTGTTCAATGGTAACTGGAATACTGATGGACTTATTAGCGTATGTCCCCTTTAAAGTCGCAGTGCCTTTTACCAATCCTTTGATTACTTTGCCGGAAGATGTTGTTTTGATAATCGCATTCGTACCGGTAATCTCCCATTCCATAGTTCCAGTAGCATCAAGTTCATTCCCATTTTCCATCACAGCTTTTACTTCAGGAACAGCCTTCTCTTCGCCAGTAACAACCACAAAGTTGTCCTCTGGTCCAAGCAGGATATGAACCTTATCCTTAACTGTAACTTTCACTACAACACTTTTTCCCCGTACAGCAGCTTTGGAGGAAGTAGGGTTCTCCGATTTTATTTTGCCCACAATATTAACAGTACCAGCCGTTTCAGCAACGAGCTTGCCATCTTTGATGGTGGCGATCTCATCATTGGCAGAAGTCCACTCGATTTCTTGACTGAGATCCAGCTTCGTTCCATCTAGCTTGGTTCCGTTTACCTTTGGCAAACTTACGGAATCCTCTGTGTAAATATCCAGTTCCGTTTTATCAGCTTCCAGTTCTGTAATCGTAGGATATACTGTTACCTTAAAGCTCTTACTAACGCCCATATGTTCTGCTTTAATAACCGAAGTTCCCACTGCTTTTGCAGTTACTGCCGCAGTCTCTTTACCTGCAGTAACTGTTACTGCGAGCTGGTTATCAGAACTCCATACTGCTTTATCCGATACATTTGGAGTGGAATTCGCAGCATCTCGAACCTCTGCTTTAACGTTCAAACTCTCACCCATAAACAAGAATTGATCGCCTGATGGGGTAAGCAATAACGCCTCAAAAGGAGCGCGTACATATACATCCACAGTTTGTGTAATCCCCAGATAAGTTGCTGTAATTACAGCTTTTCCTGCGGATAGTACTTTGATTTCTCCCTTGTCTACAGTAGCAACACTCGTATTAGAAGAAGACCATTCTGCTTTCGCTGAAATATCATTTGCGGTCGTTTTTGTAGTCTCTTTGGTAAACGCAGCTACTTTCACCGGATTATCGCCAACGAGCATTTCAATTTCCTTAATTACTATACCCTTATCATTTTTAAGCTCAATCTCAGAATAAGGCAATTTCACTACAGCTTTAAAGGTTGCTGTTAAGTCCTTGTATTTGGCAGTAATGGTTGAGGTACCTTCACCCGCCAGTGTGATCTTACCTTCTGCAATCGTCAATACGCTTGTATTGGAGCTGCTCCAAGTGGTATCCGCCGTTACATTCTTGGCAGAAGTCGCTGTTTCGCCACCAATCGCATTGGCTTTGACCAACAGTTTATCCTCTTCGTCACCCAATTTATAGTTCCCTTCGGAGCTATATTCGAGCTTTAATTCTTTGATGGGATGTGTTACCTCTACTTCAATGGTAGTGAGCGCTTGATTATATGTAGCTGTTATAATAGCTTTTCCGCTATCTATTGGAGTCACACGTCCATTTACTACCTGTACAGCGTTAGTGTTAGAAGAATTCCATACCACTGCACCAGTCACATCTCTTTTGGAGGAGGATCCTTCCACATTCGCATATACCTTCAGTTGCTTAGGCGTTTGTCCAACTGTAAGCTGCACTTTGGCTGAGCTTTCAAACTCGATCGAGTTGATATCGCCGGTAGCTGCAAAGACACTTACCGGAAAAACCGCAGTAGCTAACAATATCATAATGAGGAGCATTTTCGTCATTTTCCTGTACACAGTCATTTGTTCTCTCCCTTGGGCTATAATGTCGTTTGGTGGTTTATCCCCACACTCTTTTACTTATATCGACAATTGTACACCAAGTGTTTACCCTATAGCTCCATAAAGCCAAATTCAGGACTTTCAGACTAGATAATCAGGTAAAGGGTTGATCAATATTTTAGGAAGTAATATGCTACCCACTACATTCTTTCTTGAACCAAGGGGGCTACGATGAGTACAGAGAACGTTCAACTAGAGACAGTTCCTACTCCAAAAGAGGAAGATAGCTTCCTTAAAGGGGTAAAAGATTGCATTCCTACACTACTCGGTTATTTAAGCATTGGACTTGCAGCAGGTGTTGTTCAAAAGACAGCCGGGCTGAGCATTGCTGAGATTGCCCTGATCAGTNNTGCCGGTTCAGCTCAGTTTATAGCTGCTGGAATGATTGCCGTTAGCAGCTCTTTCACCTTATTTCCGACATCTTACCCCACTGAGAAACTGCTGGTTGGAACCCTATTGACAGATGAGACCTTTGGGTTGCTATTAATCAAACGGTGAATAAGCAGCAGATCAGAGAAAAATGGAAGTAAGATGGGATGTATTTTTGATNNGGTAACCTTCATTCCAAGGGTGGTTCCACTAATGATTTTAAGCCGATTTGAATTGCCTGAATGGGGAATGCGCTGGTTAAATTATGTCCCTATCTCTGTCATGGCGGCACTGATAGGTCAGGAGTTCCTCTTAAATGATGGAAAATTCTCGCCTATAGCTAATAACGTTGAGCTTTTTGCGGCAATTCCTACTTTTTGGATCGCGATAAAGACCCGGAGTTTGCTAGGCACTGTACTGGCGGGGATTGTTTCGATCATGATATTACGTATGTTTATTCAAAAAATAAAATGGGGTTGTCCTAAAGCCATGAACTGGCTTTTTGGGACAACCCCTTAAATAAAAGATATATTCTTGTCTTAACGAACAGCCTGCTTAAGACCAGACTGACTAACCCCGACCAATTCGCCTCGGCATTCGTTCACGCCAGCTTCCGTGATCTTCACTTCACAAAGTTCACCTTGAAGTGANNGGTAGTTGTCGCTGAACCCATGCTGGATACTGCGGCCCGGAGCACCTTTAGCCGATCTTTCTGGAATCACACTAAGCGTCTGTCCTACAAACTTACGGGCATATGCTAATTGCATCTCTTCAGATAGATCAATCAGCTCCTGCACGCGTACATTTTTAATCTCCTCGTCGATTTGGTTGTCCATCCGCGCAGCAGGTGTACCTGTCCGTTTAGAATACGGGAATACATGCATCTCCGAGTAATTTACAGCCTTCATGAAATCGTATCCTGCACGGAACATCTCATCGGTCTCACCTGGGAATCCAACGATAACGTCAGTGGTAATCCCGACATCTGGCATCGCCTGGCGGATCAATTGCATTTTGGCATAATATTCTTCTGTCGTATATTTACGGCGCATCGCTTTCAGCACATCATTATGTCCGGCTTGCAGCGGGATATGCAGATGACGGCACATTTTGGAGGACCGGTTCAGCACCTCAAGCAGCTTCTCATCAATCTGGCTAGCTTCGATAGAACTGATACGTACTCGCTCCAGTCCATCCACCTTATCTAGATCCCACAGCAAATCGGATAGACGGTAATTATCAAGATCATCGCCGTAACCTCCGGTATGAATACCCGTGAGCACAAATTCCTTATACCCTGCTTCCACCAATTGATGCGCCTGCGCTACGATACTTTTTGGATCACGACTGCGAGATAGTCCACGTGACCATGGAATGATGCAGAACGTACAGAAGTTGTTGCAACCATCCTGAATCTTCATAAAAGCACGCGTTCGATCGGCAAATCCTGGCACATCCAGCTCTTCAAACTCACGTGTCTTCATAATATTACGAACAGCGTTGACCGGTTGGCGTGAGGCTTCAATATTCTTCACATGTGTCATAATCTGGTCACGGTCCTGGTTACCAATGACAAGATCGACACCGGGAATATCCAGAATCTGCCCAGGCGAGGTTTGCGCATAACAGCCTGTTACAGCCACAATGGCCTCAGGATTACGGCGAACGGCGCGGCGGATCATTTGACGGCTTTTTTTGTCACCTGTGTTAGTAACAGTACAAGTATTAATTAGATATACATCGGCGGGACCCTCGAAATCGACCTGCTCGTAACCTTCATTTTTAAATAGCTGCCAAATGGCTTCGGTGTCATAGAAATTCACTTTACAACCTAAAGTATAAAATGCTACGGATGGCATCTCTTAAGCTCCTCCCATTTCTCCAGATTCATATAAAATACAAGCAGCGGCAACCATGCCCGCTGTCTCACAACGCAGAATACGTCGTCCTAGACCTACAGATACTGCCCCAGCTTCTTCTGCCTTCTGACATTCTTCCGGGCTAAAGCCCCCTTCAGGTCCTACCACAACCATAACCTTCCCGGTGGACTGAGGCGAAAGCGATGATAACCATGGAGCGACGCTGCTGCGAAGCTGTAAGCCTTCCTCTTTTTCATAACAGAAATAAACAGCGTCATACTCACTAAAAGTCTGCAAGAGCTGCTTCCAAGAAAGAGGTGAGGCTACAGCCGGAACGATGTTCCGATGAGCCTGTTCGGCAGCCTCCTTGCAAATTTTACGCCAGCGATCCAGTCGTTTGCTTTCCTTACGCTCGTCGTATTGTACTATTGTACGCTCTGACAGAAAAGGAACAAAGCTCACAGCACCAATTTCTGTGCACTTCTGAATGACAGTTTCCATCTTATCGCCCTTAGGCAAGCTCTGAGCCACTGTTACTTTTATCCGAGGTTCATGCGTCATCTCTAGGGTCTCCAGTATGTTCACTGTTACTTCCCCAATTTCAATCTGCGCAATCTCTACTAACGCTTCATGGGAAACACCATCGCTGACAATAAGCTTGTCCCCTGCCTTACCACGCATCACTTTCGCGATATGACGAGCATCTTCCCCGTCAATTCTCACGGTATCCGCACCAAACTGCTCCGGTGTAACGAAATATCGCTGCATCTCATCATCATCCTGTTCATAAATTCAGTAACAAGTATAAACGCCTTCGGCGTCCTTATAAGAACGGTAAGCGTTTAATCGAGAAATATAAGTCATAAAGTATAGAGTGAAACTTATACTTTCTTATATTTGAAGAAACGGCTTAGTCGCCCTTTAAGGACGTCACCCGTTTCTTCAAGAAATATAAGGCTCGGTCAGGCGAAAATTAACTATCAAATTTTGATCAAATTACATAATACAATGTTTGACAAAGGTTGAACAGACTTCATTCCCTGCCTTAGCTGCCAAAAATTCTTAGAGACAGCTGTACAAATGTTCTCGACATTTCACTAGCCCAGACTACAAGCGGCTCAATCGTATAAGTCCGTAGACCAGGAATAAACAGAATCAATAAAAAGATGAATACTGCCCATTGTTCAAATTGCTGTAATTTGCCGCGGATCGAACGTGGAGCGATATCTTCCACAATCCGATAGCCATCCAGTGGCGGGAGCGGAATAAGATTGAACAGAAACAGAAAGAAGTTCCATTGAATAAAGGTGCCAAAGAATAAATATACAGCCTCGAGCACGCGATCATTCGAGATATTATCTAGAACTCCAGTTGCCGCAAGTGCACCGTATATTATAGCACCTATAATCCCTAAGAGCAGGTTACTGATTGGACCCACAGCCGACACGATGACTCCCATGAGACGAGGACGGCTAAAATTATCACGGTTTACCGGAACCGGACGTGCCCAACCGAAACCAGCAACAAGCAGTAGCAATATACCAAAGAAATCGAAATGAACAGCAGGGTTAAGTGTCATCCGACCAAGTAATCTCGCTGTTGGGTCACCAAACTTATTCGCGAAATAAGCATGACTAAATTCATGTACTGTAAAAGCAATTAAAATCGTAATGAGCAGAAAAGGAAGCTGCTCTAAGTCTACTCGAATAAAACTTTGTAATATATCCATCTTTACCTCTTTCCGGCTGTAAATGCCACCCAATCTTCCTCACGGGATATTTCAATAATCTCAAAGCCAGACTCTTTTAGCGCGTTCGCCACAAGTCCTTCTTTATCTTTATATATACCGGAGGTAATATAGAGACCCCCAGACTGAAGCGCACGGTAAACATCATCCGTAAACAATACGATGATTTCCGCCAAAATATTCGCAACTACAATTTGTACAGGTAGTGTAACGCCAAGATTACTTTCAAGGTCTTGCTTAGCAGGAATGGCTCCCTCTAGCGAGTGCCCAGGTCTAGCGGATGGCCACATCTCTCCAGCTGCCGTGTCAGCTACGCCTTCCCCGCCTAGCAGTGATAGAAGATCGCTTTCTTTTACCGTTATGAACGATTCAAGTTTGTTAAGCGCCACATTTTCCCGCGCACTTTCCACAGCCACCGGATCTAAGTCTAATGCCAATACGGATTTTGCACCAAGCAGCATCGCGCCTACAGCCAGAATTCCTGAACCGGTGCCTACATCGATAACTTCTTCATCACCGCTAATGTTCTTTTCAAGCGCACGTAGGCACAGAGCTGTTGTAGGGTGAGTCCCTGTACCAAATGCCATGCCAGGGTCCAGCTCAATGATTGCTTCATCCGGACTCTCAGGCGTATAATCCTCCCAGGTTGGTTTAATCGTGAGACGCTTCGATACTCGTAGCGGTTTGAAATATTGCTTCCAAGCATGAGCCCATTCGTCTTCATCCACAGTCTTCCAAGAGATTAGCGCTTTGCCGGGATCAATGCCGAACTCACGCAATTCTGCTACCCGTGGTGTCAATTCTTCTATAACAGCATCCATATCCGTGGAATCGGCATAATAACCTTTTATCACCGCTTCCCCTNNTTCACCGTAACGTGTATCCCGTTCTTTGTTCAGTGTGCCGGATTCCTCGATAGAAACCCCACCAGCACCTGCTTCATATAGAAAATTCGAAATCATTTCCTGTGCTTCTTCTGTTGTATGTATCGTCACTTCATGCCATAACATCTTTATGTGATCCTCCTAAAAGTTTTGTGAGC
>DJUJ01000001.1:15446-48070 GCA_002438345.1 Paenibacillus sp. UBA6285 | reverse complement strand
ATTTACTTCGTACAAAACTCGCTTCGAAAGCATACGCTTAGTTTTGTTAGCCTACGCTACTTGAATTTACTTCGTACAAAACTCGCTTCGAAAGCATTCGCTTCATAGTATAACATTTCTTATTAGGGTAACGCCAAACTACAGATTAACGATCTGCGGCTTCCTCTTTACTCCTACAAAAGCAGTCGAGTGAATGATCATCCACCATACCCGATGCCTGCATAAAGGCATAACATATCGTAGTCCCCACAAACTTCATGCCTTTCTTCTTTAATGCCTTACTCATCTCATCAGACTGAGCCGTCGAAGCAGGTACATCTGCGCGAGTCTTCCAATGGTTAATCGTAGGCGTACCTTGGGCAAAGCTCCAGAGATAATCCGCAAAACTTCCTTTTTCCTCGCGAATTTGCAAATATACGCCTGCATTACGTATGATAGCATCAATTTTCAATCGATTTCTGATAATACCAGGATCGCTCATAAGTTCTGCAATTTTGACTTCATCATAATGTACAATCATTTCCGGATTAAATCCGTCAAATACCTCTCTGAAACGCGCCCGTTTTTTTAACACTGTATACCAGCTTAGCCCTGCCTGCATCCCTTCCAGCATGAGTAATTCAAACAGCTTTCGGTCATCATACAGAGGTTTCCCCCACTCTTCATCATGGTACGCGATATATAGAGGATCATCGTTGACCCAAGCACAGCGAGTGACTTCCATCATTCTTCTCTCCTTATAATTATTCATAGCGGATTCTTTACGACGTCTACTCACTGTATACGAAAAAAAGGGAAGAACACAAGGTTCATCCCCTAAAAAAGTTATTCTATTTCCTTCAATTATAATTCTACTAACTCTTATGGCTGGATCTGCACTCTCGTTTCTTTTTCAGGATCATCAGTCGTATAGTAGAACATATATATAGAAGCTTCTGTACCTTTAAAATCCTTATACACATCAATTGCCTTGTTGTTTCCATCCCCCGCGAAATTGACGGTTACCGGTTTACCTAGGATGCGCTCTTTACCCAGCCCGATATGTGTCTGGTTAATTCCACCGAAGCGAGCATCTTCACTTCCAGTTTCTACGTAAAGATCGGATCCCTGCATATAGTACGTCCACTTCACCGGATACCCGCTGAGTTGCTGGATAATCGTCTGTTTCTTTTGAGAGATGTTCGTTATAAGAAGTGGTATTTTGTCATCATTATTATTGCTGATTTTATAGCTTCCATGCTGAGTCACTTTATATTTAGCTACAAAGGTAATCGGAGTCTCTTTCGTAATTTCAAGGTCAACTGGCCGCTCGAAACGAAGCACTGTCAGCTCCGGCTCACCTTCTGGAGAACTCCATAATTTCCCCTCAAGCGTCTTGCCTGATACTTCAAGAGCATACTTTTTATAAGGGAAGCTATTGTCTATATCTTTACTTCTAACGGTGACTCGAATTTGAGTAGGCGACACAACCATATTCTCCAGCGTGTGATCAGTTTCACCTACCTCGAGCGGCAGATTTAGACTGGTTTTTATCGTCCCGCTCTCCATCTGCTTTTTGCTTAAATGAAGATCGAATGCCAGTGGTCCCTTTACATCTTTTTCTTTCTTCATATATTGAAGCTTATAAGTCAGCCGACCGCTGGAAATATCCTCCGCCTTAAAATATTGCTGCGCTGTATACTCCCCTTTTTCTCCTGGTGTACCGAAAGTACCTCCAGGCAGCGAATTTATGAGCGTACCGTTTTTGTAACCAACAATATTTGGATAGGCCCATTCTTTTGCTTCTGGCTGATCAAAAATGATCGCTGAAGAGAATAACATTTTCTCTTGACCTTGGGTAAACGGCTTCACCTCTATGCTGCGCATCCCTTCCTGTCCAATAGGGAAGCTCTGTGTCTCCGTCGAGTGGATATCCAGCGGCAAATCCAACATTTGTACACTAAAAGCCTGCATATTATCCGTAACTAACTGAACATCCACTGTGTCCTGCTTTGGTGTCCATTCACTTTCGAAATAACCGTTATAAATTTGGTTCTTCTCGTCCCAGTTCAGATAATTGAACGATCCAGAACTGCTCTCCCCCTCAGTACCTTTCAGGGTCATCTCATTCACACGCCAAGTTTCACTGTCCTGTCGTTGTCCAACATCCAATGTGAATAAGATGACCGTTCGATTCTCATCCACGATGGCTGTATGTAGCTTTAGAGTTACTCCATCCTTCGTTACCGATTGATCCAGCTGTTGTCCGAGGTTTTTTGCCAGTACAGCTTGAATGCCACCTCTTCCACGGAGCATAGTATCCCAATTATAATGAACTGCCGCATATACAGGCGCCGCCGCTAAAAGCACTGATAACGAAGCAACAACAGCTACTTTACTCCAGTTTCTCCGCTGGTTCTGGCTACCTCTGCTCATCCGAGCGTGAACAGGTGCTGTAGTTTCTTGTTCGATTCTCCCCCACATGCTATCAAAATCAGGATACGGTACACTTTGATCCTCATTTAGCCGATGCTCCAGCATATTCTCTAACTTTTTCATAAGATTCGCCCTCCTTTCGTTCAATTTGAACCCCAGCCTCCAACAGGATTCTCCTCAATACCTTTAGCCCTTTATGCAACCTTGATTTGGTCGTCCCGAGCGGGATGGACAGCAGGTCCGAAACTTCAGCCAAACTGAAATCATGCATATACCTAAGTGTGATCACCATCCGAAGTTTGACAGGGAGCTGGCTCAAATATTTCGCCCATTCCATTGACGTCTCCCGCTGTTCAATCAATCGATCTACAGGGATTTCAGGAGATTTCTTAAATAAATAAAGATTGTCTGACACTTTTTGCTGTAAAGTACGCTTCCGTTTCAAATGATTCAGGCAATGGTTGACCGTTATTTTCATAATCCAAGCCTTCAAATGCTCTACGTTCTCACGATTCGTGCGAAATACAGTAATGAACACCTCCTGAGTCAAATCCTCTGCATCCGCCGCATCATGCACCATATAATAGCAGGTCCGATATACATCCTTGTTGTAGGCTTCGAATAACTCCCGGTTAGTCTCCAAATCTTGCACCCTCCTTTCTTATCTGTGATATCTATATGACAACCAATCTCTGGAAAAGGTTCGTTTTTCTGAGCATAAACTATAGATGCTAGTAATAACAGATGGATATTATAGTTGCGCAGCTTATAAATTCTTATATTTACACAAAAAGCCAGCCCCCATAAATAAATCTGAGAACTGGCTTTCCTTTATATTCACCGCTAACAGCAACAAAAATTAAATAATATTCATAACCTCTCGCGCTTGTGTATCTAAGTCCTGAGCTGAGGAAGAAATATTCTTAAAATCATCTAATGCTATTTGAATCTGCTGTTGACTATCTTCTATATTTTCTTGCACTTGGTTTGTTCCTTTGGAGATCTTCTCGATTTCCAGCGTGATGGCATCCACACTATCTTTCACTTGAATGATCGAATCTTGCACCATGGAAGAAAGCTTCCTTACTTCTTTTGCAACCACGTCAAAACCTCGCCCAAACTCCCCCGCATGCGCTGCTTCAATAGCTGCATTAAGCGCTAATAGATGCGTTTGCGAAGCAATATTACGAATGGTTTGTACAATACCCTGAATCGATACCGCTTGTTTCTCCAGGTTAGTTAGAGTATATGTATTTTCAATCGATACTTCGGCAATTTTGTCGACGCTCCGTAACAGTTCTTGACTACGTTCAATGCCTTTCTCGGCTCTTTGATTTAAGCTGTCGGACATCTCTTGCATCCGCTGTACCACGACACTAATGTTATTTTGTCGATCCGTAATATTGGTCGCTATTTTGGAAACGCCAATGACTTGTTCATTATTTTCATCAAATACAGGCATATAGGTAGCTTCCAGCCAAACCACATTTCCTTTTGCGTCCATTCGTTCGATTTTATCCTGAAAACTTTTCCCTGAAAAAAGATCCTGCCAGAACAGCTCATACCCCGGGCTATTTACAAAATGAGAAAAGCAAAACTCTCTATGGTGCATCCCAATCATGTCTTCTTTGTTATACCCCATCGAACTAGCAAAAACTTCATTCACATAAGCCACTCTTCGATTAAGATCAAACCTTATAATGGCTAGATTCCTCTCTAAAGATCGGACAACAAGCTCATCGGTAACTCCCTGAGAGTGTACCATTCCCATATTATAATTCCTCCTGGATATGTATAAATTATTCGTCTCATCTTGAAGTATATTTGAACAATTATACGCTCTTATTACGCATAGAGAAATACATCATTTTTATTAAAATGAATTTAATTCGTAATAAAAATAACCCCACCAACGTTCGGCAGAGCCCAGCTTTCATCCCGGATGCCAGCATGTCCCCAAATCCTGCAGCGATCTTAGCCTCTTATATGTACATTTCCTTATTTCTTGGATCCGTAATCTCCCATCTTGATTCCCCATACCGAATCCTTCTGATGGGCAACAGCCTCCTTTAAACTTGGAAGTCTTACATCCTGAGGACAATGCCGTTCCAAATACATCACAAAGGCCTGGCGAAGCCCAATCTCAGCATCCAGTTTATTAAGTTCGTTCGGGTGTTTCTCCATCTCGGCTAATTCTACTTCCCAACGGTATAAATCGCTTGCCTCAGATCTTTCCAACCGAACTTTTTCAGTCAGCTCCCGCAGCTCACGGTAGGCCTGTTTTACTTTTGAAGAGTACAGTTGTTTCTGATTCATAAAAGTTAAGAATGCGATAAGCAGCGCTAAACCTATCCATAAAATAACGTTATCCATATTCTCCCCCTTACTTGGGCTATCCCTCCTAATTATACACACCAGAACGCAAAAATACCCCACAATGTGAGGTATCTGCCCTATCTTTTGCATCTATACTTTTTTCATAATTTCATGCAGTTGACGTTTGTCTGCTTCTAGAGCTCGAGCCTGTGCTTCGATATCCTCCAGATCTGCCTCTGCTGCCGAAAACTCCNNCGCCTCGTACAGCATTTTCATCTTCTCGGTCTTTGAGAATATTTGCGAGTTCTCTCTATCCATAGTATCGATCGTCTCCCTTCTATTTAATAATTAAGTAATTATTCAAATCATCCCGCCTGCTTCTTCAATTAATCGTAATGCCTGATCATAGGACTCCGAATTCAAGATCACCGTAAGTAAAATATCTCTACCCGTCGGTCCTCCATCTCCGCCATGACTCATCCCACTCGCGCTGGTATCAGCAGCAGCAAGTATGCCTGTGTGTGCACGCTCAGCAGTCATGGAGTCCATTCTGGCAACATTGCCTGTCACTGGGTTTACCCCTGAGCTAAAACTCGTGCCTCCATATCTACTGAAGCGATCAATGGAGATTTCAATGGCCCGAAGTGCATGGAGCTTACGAGCAACACCCTCCACTTCTTCAGGGCTTTTAAAATAAGCCAAAATAGATCTTTCCGACATCTTATCCCCGCTCTCGCTTGAAATTCAGATATCTGTTGCATTCCTTTATATTGTCTTCATTTCGGTTGTTTTATGCCCTTTTTTTCTCATATTCCACTTATCTACTGGGAATTCGACATTTTCCCCAACGCTTCCCTGCAATATAGTGCTAAAGTTGTATATTCGATTTGAAGTTATAGCTGTAGAATAAATTTAATTTTCATAATTTTTTACATTTTACGTTGAGGAGGAGAACTACAGATACACATTGCAATATAAAAATTCATTTGGGAGGATGAACTTATTTGAAACGTACCTTTAAACACTCTATTCAAAGATTTGGTATTGGGGCGGCGAGCTTCGGACTGGCTGTTTCTGTCCTTTTTCCATCCGCTGCATTTGCGAACTCATCCCTTGAATCATCAACTAACCTAGTTAATAATGTACAGTCTCAAAGTGTGTCCCCTCATAACTACGCGGGTGTGCTCAAAGGTTCAGCACCAGTATCCGTAATCGTGGAATTAACTAATAAACCAGTCAGTGTGTATGAAAATGAGGCTAAAACTTCTTCTTTACGATCCTCAGTCTCCATACAACGCAGTAAAATTATCTCAGAGCATAAAAGCTTTATTTCCTCAGCGCAGAAAATTGATGCCGACATCGGTTTTGAATACAGTGAGATTTTTAACGGATATTCCATTACACTGCCAGCCAATCAAGTTAACAAGCTGTTAGAGCTTCCGGGTGTTGCGGCTGTTTATCCAAATGATGAAGTACATGCGTTAGCAGACAGTGTTGAGGTAGCAACTTTGCCTGTTACACGTTCCTATTCAGACAGTGGCAAACTTATAGGTGCGGATAAACTACATGATTTAGGTTACACAGGAGAAGGGGTACAGGTAGCGGTTGTCGATACCGGCATCGATAAAAATCACCCTTTATTAAAGGATAATTATAAGGGCGGTTACGATGTTTATGATCAGGATGATGATCCGTCAGAAACTCCCCCTGATGCTAACTACCCTCCAAAAGCAGGTAACCCTTACGAAACCTCGCATGGAACTCACGTAGCCGGTACAATTTTGGATGTTGCACCTGAGGTAGATTTGTACGCATATCGCGTACTTGGCCCCTATGGTTCCGGACCCACTGCAGTTGTAATCGCGGGTATTGAGAAAGCGGTCGCTGATGGAGCAGATATAATTAACCTCTCACTGGGCTCTGATGTCAACCAAAGCTATTCCGCGAGTTCAATCGCGATAGACAACGCCGTGAAATCGGGCGTGAATGTTGTTGTTGCTGCCGGTAACGCTGGACCAGATGTAGGAACATTGGGCGAACCCGCTGGATCCCAAATCGCACTTAGTGTAGGCGCTTCGACTACCCCAGTGAATACCCCATTCTTTGATATCGGCGATGTCAAAAAAATTCTAGGGACATTAGCAACTTACTCCCCTGATTTAGTTGATAATATTGCTGGTAGTAAGATCGTTTACGCTGGTCTTGGGGGTCCTTCCGATTACACAAATTTGGATGTCAAAGATAAGGTAGTCCTCGTCGATCGAGGTGTGCTGAGTTTCGGAGAAAAATCTCTAAATGCCAAAGCAGCTGGAGCCAAGCTTGTCCTAATTGCTAACAATGCTGCTGGTGAAATCACTCCCACCCTCGGTGCGCCCGGGAATTACATTCCTACCTACGGAATTACTCAAGCAGATGGCAAAAAGATAAAAGCTCAATTGGATGCTGCTAAAGATATCATCAGTTACTATATAGGGCTTGAAGTAAATCAGTTAGCAAACTTCAGCTCTATGGGTCCGGGGATGCCGGATTATCTAATCAAACCTGATGTTGTAGCTCCAGGGGTCAATATCAACTCGACGATTCCAAGCTGGGATGGAAAATATGACCAACCTTTTGGCTTAAAAAGTGGCACCAGTATGGCAACCCCACATGTTGTAGGAGCTGTGGCTTTGTTACTGAGTGAAAACTCTGATCTTAAGCCAAATGAAATTAAAGCGCTGCTGATGAACAATGCTGATCCTATCTTTAAGCGTGATGGGGATTCTTACTCTTTGTATCAACAAGGGGCCGGATTAATTAATTTAGAGAAATCAGCAAAAGCTAAATCCATTGCTAAAGTCGGGGAGAGCTTAATTAGCGGCCTTCCAGGTACTGTAGAAATCCCTTATTACACAGGTTCCTTGTCCTTTGGCCTGCTCCCAAAAGGAGCTAGCGTAACGAAATCAGTCTATGTAGAAGACTTTAATGAGAATGGATCAACCTACACTCTGTCCACCGAATGGCTTACAGAAGCGCCTGGTGACATTAGTATTAATATTGCACCAAACAGCGTTACCTCAGGTGTAGATCAATATGCACAATTTACACTGAAGGTATCTGACACAGCAACAGAGGGTGCATATGAGGGTATCCTTTTACTTACCTCTGGTACAGAAACTCTTCGTCTTCCTTTTAATGCACTTGTCGGCGATCAATTCAATTTAGCGCCTGTTAATCAACTTTCTTTTGAAAGTCCACAGATTTCTCCTAATGGTGATGGACGCTCAGATGATACCACCTTTACCTTTTCTGTCAATGAAGAGCTGGCTGGCATAAGTTTCGTAACCTCTCCAATAGATGCTCCTTCGACAGTTTTAGGTGAAGTTTATTCTATCGATGAAAAGGTCTATCGTGGCGTGTACGAGATTCCAAATTGGGATGGAACGTTAACAGACCTGGAGACCTCCGCCAAGTCCACTTTAGCAGATGGTCACTATTACATCACTCCTGTGCTTCCCAACGGGCAACTGCTTGAGAAACAAAGAATCGAGTACACAATTGATACCGAGAAGCCATTAGTTTCCGGCATCACACTTGAGGAGTATGAACGTGAAGCGCCAACCGATCCTGGTGAGGCACAAATTAGTGGTTTCATTGATGAAGACCTAATGGCCCATTATATTTCCACCACAAACCCTATTGGAAACTGGTTTACCGTGTACGCCGAAGGTAAACATTATGATGGGAATACTTATAAATTTGGCGGTGTGATTGCAAGTAACGGTGCCTTTACCATTGACGTTCCTGTTAACGAGGGGCTTAATGAGTACAAAGTCCATGTGGTCGATAAAGTAGGCAATGGTGCAGACGACGATGATTACGTTCAGCGACTGCTTTATAGCACAGGGAATGGTACTTTCACAGTNNCTGTGACCGTTGATTTAGGTTATTCAGTGACAGACGAGGTTTATGGCGTCTATGGGGCTTCTTTCGCTGTCATTTACGACGATTCCCTTGAAACACCGGTAATCCAGCCAAGCGTACAACTGGCTACTTATCAAGAGGAGCAATTCTCTAGTGTTCCACTTACAGAATACTCACAAACCTATGATCTAGGAGACGGTCGCAAACTGACACAGTATAATGTTAATCTGTCAGGTGGTGCTTATCACGGCTCCGGCTCACTAGGCAAAATAACCTTCAAACCTACAGCAGCAGGAGCCTATTCCTNNCATGTGCAGATCTGGAATGATGCTACAACATCAACAATCCCATCTGGTTTGAGAACGGTAAGCGTAGCTGTTAAGACGCCTGAAACACCGACGCCAACACCTACACCAACTCCAACATCTGATTCGTATGTACCTACAGTAACCAGCACTCCCACTCCAGGACCTTCTTCGAAATCTGGGAAGCTAGTAGAGACAGCAGATCCAGCAGGTGGTAAGCCTTCAGCGGTGTTTAACATCTTAGACACTGCATTAGCCAATTCGATCCAGAATGCAAAAGATAAAACATCTGTACTTGATCTTAGGGATGTAAGCTTCAATAAATTCAGCCAAGTTGTTGTTACTCTTACCCCGGCCCAAGCCGAACAGTTAAAGAAATCGGAGAATGCACTCCGCCTAAACGGCAGTGGATTCAATGTACTTATTCCAGCGGCAACACTTCCGGATTTCATCAACAGCAATGGTTTGACCCTTACGATTAGCCTGACTGATGCGGGCAACACAGCAGTTTTAGCAGGTAGCTCAGCAGCAATAAATATCGGTTCTTCCATTCTAACCATCAAAAATGGTTGGACAACCGGAAAGCCGATCATCCTTCAACTTAATCTAAAAGCCGCCAGTCTACATGATACTCGAAAGACTGCCGCTTATGTAGAATCAAAAGATCATAAATGGTCCTACCTGCAACCTGGTTCTATCTCTAAAGAAGGTATTCTACAGTTTAACGTTACTGGTGACGGCTCTTACAGCGCAGCATCCCGAAATATAAGCTTTAAGGATATTGGCACACACTGGGCTCAAACCGATATTGAGGTCCTTGCTGCCCATGGTATCATTGCCGGCAAAGGAGCCGATGGCAGCTTTAAGCCTGCCGACACTTTAAATCAGGCAGAACTTCTAACGCTCTTCGACCGTCTACTTGGAAAAGGTGACACTTGGAGTACTCGCATCAAAGAAAGTGGATCTCGTGATGTGCTGACTCGCGAGGAAGCAGCCCTTATCATCGTGAAGGCTCTTGGTGCTGATCTTACAGTAGCCAAGATGCCTTTAAGCTTTAAGGATGCCGACAGCATCGCTGCGGAAGCACGCAACGCTGTAGCCTATGCTGTAAGCAAAGGTTATCTCAAAGGTGTTACTGCGGACAGCTTCAATCCACAAGGTACTCTGACTCGTGCACAGGCAGCAACGATTTTGAGCCGTGTGCTCGAGGACCTTCGTTCTTCGAACAACATCTAGTTGAACTACTTGTTTATATTTAAAAAAAGCTGTTCCAATGCATATCATGCATCGGAACAGCTTTTTTTCATTTACTGTATTAATTAAGTTAGAAATATCAGTCCCCGCGGAACGCACGCTTCACACGATCAAAGAAGGATTGCTCATGCTCATGTGTGTTCTCTCCATTTAGAGAGGCGAACTGTCGTAACAAATCTTTTTGCTCATCATTCAGCTTGCTAGGTGTCACAACAATGACTCTAACATGCTGGTCACCTTGGCCAGATCCGCGTAGGCGCGGAACACCTTTGCCTTTGAGTCGGAAGAAAGTACCGGTCTGCGTTCCCGCAGGAATCTTCAGCTTCACTTTTTCCGTTAAAGTTGGAATCTCAATTTCATCGCCCAGTGCTGCTTGCGCAAACGTAAGTGGAACTTCGCACATAATATCATCGTTCTCACGCACGAAGAAATCATGCGATTTAACACGGATAACAATATACAAGTCTCCAGCAGGACCGCCGCGTAAGCCGCCCTCGCCTTCGCCAGTCATGCGCAGCTGTGCTCCGTCATCGACGCCGGCAGGAATGCGTACATGGATCTTGCGCTGTTTCTTAACTTTACCCTGTCCGCTACAAGTCGTACATTTTTCCTTAATAATTTTACCTGTACCACTGCAATGCGAACAAGGACGACGATTACGCATCTGTCCAAGCGGTGTGTTCTGTACGAATTCCTGTTGTCCACTACCATGACAAGTGGAACAAGTCTCTGGTTTAGTACCCGGTTTAGCCCCGGAGCCGTAGCAGGTATCGCAAGTTTCCGTACGAGGAATAGTAATATCGGTTTCTTTACCGAATACCGCTTCCTTGAACTCAATGGTCATCGTATATTGCAAATCTCCACCGCGCTGCGGTGCGTTAGGATCACGACGTCCGCCGCCGCCAAAGAACATATCAAAGATATCGCCCAGTCCTCCGAAGTCGCCGCCACCGCCGCCTCCAAAGCCGCCCATACCCTGATTAGGATCAATATGACCATACTGGTCATATCTAGCCCGCTGTTGCCCATCGCTCAGAACATCATAAGCTTCTTTCACTTCTTTAAATTTAGCCTCGGCGTCACTAGCTTTGTTCACGTCTGGATGATACTGGCGCGCCAATTTCCGGTACGCTTTCTTCACCTCATCGTCTGAAGCATCTCTACTGAGGCCAAGCACTTCATAATAATCGCGTTTATCTGCCACTGCTTTCACCTCCGTACGTTACATACTCAATTTCCTTATACCTTATAAACCAAACTGTCTACCGACGTAAATCTAAGGGTCTGACCATCCGAATTTAACAGATGTTTATTCTTACCAATATCAGAAGGCGCATTCGCGAAGAGTGTGCACACTGATACAAGAAGAAACGACGTTGTTCTCCTTTACGGATGACAACCGTTTCTCGTAGAAATATAAGGATGTTATAGCTGCGCAGCATATAAATTCTTATATTTTTACAAAAGGAAAGTCAAAACACGGGATGACCCGGTTTTGACCTTCCCTTCTTACAATATATAAGAATTTATCAGTTTCGCCCTATTACACTTATCGTCTAAGGTTACCCTTGATTCTTTTCTTCGTCAACAACCTCATAGTCTGCGTCAACTACATTGTCTTTCTTAGCAGCGCCTTCAGCAGCTCCAGCGTCACCTTCAGCACCTTGCTCAGCTTGAGCAGCTTGCTCATACAGCTTCATGGACAACTGTTGTACGATTTCAGTCAATGCTTCTGTAGCCGCAGTGATTTCTTCCAAGTTGTCAGTTTCCAGTGCTGCTTTCACTTTATCTTTAGCTTCGTTTGCCTTTTCAACATCAGAAGCATCAGCTTTATCACCAAGGTCTTTGATTACTTTCTCAGTAGAATACACGAGTTGGTCAGCGCTGTTCTTCGCTTCTACCAGTTCTTTACGCTTACGGTCTTCCTCAGCGTGAAGCTCGGCATCCTTCATCATTTGTTCTACTTCTGCGTCGCTCAGACCGCTGGAAGAAGTGATAGTGATCTTTTGGCTCTTGTTAGTGCCTTTATCAGTTGCAGACACATTCACGATACCGTTGGCATCAATATCGAAAGAAACTTCGATTTGTGGTACGCCACGTGGTGCTGGTGGAATCTCGTTTAGCATGAAGCGTCCCAATGTTTTGTTGCCATTCGCCATTTGACGCTCACCTTGTAGCACGTGAATCTCCACGCTAGGTTGGTTGTCAGCAAAGGTCGAGAATACTTGAGATTTACTTGTAGGAATCGTAGTGTTACGCTCGATCATCTTCGTAAACACGCCACCTGCAGTTTCGATACCGAGGGAAAGCGGAGTTACGTCGAGCAATACAACGTCCTTAACATCACCAGTCAATACACCAGCTTGAACAGCAGCACCAAGAGCTACGACTTCATCCGGATTCACACCTTTGTGTGGATCTTTACCTGTAAGCTTCTTAATTGCATCTTGTACAGCAGGGATACGTGTAGAACCACCAACCAGAACGATTCTGGTAAGGTCAGCAGGCGTCATGCCAGCATCAGACAAAGCTTGACGAGTTGGTCCCAAAGTACGTTCTACCAGACCAGCAGTGAGCTCATCAAACTTCGCACGAGTCAAGTTGATCTCCAAGTGCTGAGGTACTCCATCAACTACAGTGATGAACGGAAGAGAAATAGTAGTTGTCAGTACGCCCGACAATTCTTTCTTCGCTTTTTCAGCTGCATCTTTCAAACGTTGTACAGCAGATTTATCTTTGCTCAGATCAATGCCTTGCTCTTTCTTAAATTCGGATACCAGATGATCCATAACAACTTGGTCAAAGTCATCGCCACCAAGTTTGTTGTCGCCGCTTGTAGCTTTTACTTCAAAGAAGCCATCGCCCAGTTCCAAGATGGATACGTCGAACGTACCGCCACCAAGGTCATATACAAGGATGGTTTGATCTTCGGATTTCTCCAGACCGTATGCCAAAGCTGCAGCTGTTGGCTCGTTCACAATACGCAGAACTTCCAGACCTGCAATTTTACCTGCATCTTTAGTAGCTTGACGCTGGCTGTCATTGAAATAAGCAGGAACTGTGATAACTGCTTGAGTAACCGTTTGGCCAAGATATGCTTCAGCATCGGATTTCAGCTTTTGAAGAATCATCGCTGAAATTTCTTGTGGAGAATAGTCTTTACCATCAATGCTTTCTTTGTGGTTCGTACCCATATGACGTTTAACAGAGCTGATCGTACGATCAGGGTTAGTAATTGCTTGGCGTTTAGCTGTTTCACCGACGATACGCTCGCCGTCTTTCTTAAAACCTACAACCGAAGGGGTTGTACGCGCGCCCTCTGGGTTTGGAATTACAACGGCTTCGCCGCCTTCCATTACGGCAACGCAAGAGTTCGTGGTTCCTAAGTCAATACCGATAACTTTACTCACAATAATTTGCCTCCTCTAAAGGTATATGGAGCATACGCTCATTTAAATTATAAAAATACAAGCATAAACGCCTTTGGCGTCCTTATTAGAACGATAAGCGTATAAGCGAGAAATATAAGGATAATGTATAGAGTGAAACTTATACTTTCTTATATTTTCAGAAAAATCCGATTGGTATCGATGATGGACAGAAACTGCCCGTCCTATATTGACAGACTACATGCTGACTTTGACCATAGCAGGACGAAGGACCTTATCTTTCAGGAGATATCCCTTTTGGACCTCTTCCGTTACGATACCTTCTTCGTACTCCTCGCTCTCCACCTGCATAATAGCCTGATGGTATTCAGGATTAAAAGGCTGTCCTACCGTTTCCATAGCCGTCAGTCCCTCAGACTTCAATACCCCATCTAGCTGGCGGAAAATCATATTTACGCCCTTCGCGAAAGCTTCGGATTCAGGATTGGTTGGAGTAGTGACTAACGCACGCTCGAAATTGTCCAGTACTGAAAGCAATTCAGTCACGAGCTTGGAGGTGGCATATTGAGCCAACTCTTCTTTCTCCTTCTGAGTACGACGACGGAAGTTATCGAAATCAGCCTGCGCACGCAGCGCACGTCCTTGATATTCATCAGCGAGATCCTGCAGGCGTTTTACCTCCGCACCTGTGCCTGAAGCACCTTCACTAACTTCTTCTGCCTTAAATGAGTCAGCCTCCGAAACTACATCAGCCTCAGGTTCCTCATTTATCAAATCATCTTTGAATTCATTAGCATCTTGAACTTGTTCCTTTTTCAAGTTGTCTTCACCTCCTTAAAATCATTCACGTAATCAATGTTGACTCTGTTCACTTATACCAGTGTGCCAGCATCGCTGTCAAATCTCGGGATAAAATGCCCAAGATCCCCATCACTCTTGCATATTCCATTCGGGTCGGACCAAGGATGCCAATGCTTCCTAATGCCTGCCCATCAAGAGAATAAGTGGCTGTGATCAGACTGCAATTAGCGAACGCTTCATGATTGTTCTCCGTTCCTATTCGCACCTGAATACCTGTGCCGCCTGTTGTAGGGGCCAGCATTTTGAGCAATGTAGGCGTCTCTTCCAGCAGATCAAGAATACTCTTCACCTTGTCAACATCTTTGAACTCAGGCTGTGTAAGCATATTCGTCGCTCCGCTGAGATAGATACGCTGCTCTTGATCACTTTCCAGCGCAATGTCTAGCACTTGCATTAATTCTTCATAATGAGAGATGTGACGCTGCATTTCCTCGCCAAGCTCAGAATAGAGCCGAGTCTTCAGCTTATAAGGTGGTACATTGACTAGCTTACTATTCAGTAGGTTAACCACTTTCTCCATCTCGGAAACGGAAATCTCCGGTGGAATGTTCACCGTACGATTCTCAACTTGACCCGTACTTGTGACGATAATCGCCACTGCGGTTGTATCATCTAGTGGTAACAACTGAAAATGACGCAATGATGTATGAAAAACCTCCGGTCCCAGAAGGATGGAAGTGTAATTCGTCATATTGGAAAGAATCATCGCCGCATGTTGGATTACCTGCTCCATCGCATTCAACTTCTCGGCAAAAAAAGAGCGGATCGTGCCCATCTCTGCCGTTTCGGCGGAATTCCACGGTACCAGATGATCCACATAATATCGGTATCCTTTATGGGAAGGTATTCTCCCTGCCGATGTATGAGGCTGCTCGAGATAACCCAAATCCTCTAGGTCAGCCATTTCATTTCGGATGGTCGCAGGGCTGTACCCTACATCACCCCGTTTAGAAATGCTGCGAGATCCTACTGGTTCTGCGGATGAAATATAATCATCCACAATTGCATTTAGTATCATTCTCTGGCGATCAGTTAACATGTTATCCCCTCCTATCGGCTGTTGGCTCCGATTCGTTAGCACTCGACTCAGATGAGTGCTAACCACTAATACAAAAATACCAAACTGACATTGACATTGTCAAGTCAGTTCAGCATCTTAAGTACTGCTATTTCATCGCAGGCATGCTGCTTTTTACAATTCACGCAATCTGTCCATACTTTTTCGGGAAAAATATCTTTCTCTACGACTTCGAAAAGGGCATTTTCATGGGTTTTATCAAGGTTCGACCACTAACCACTTGCTACATTTGCCTTAATTATATAGCGGCTTATGTTAAGTGTACAGTGGTCGGAAGAAATTTAGAGTTTAGTGGTTGGCTATCACCCTAAAGGATACCCGATTCGTCTCTATAATGAAGTTATTTTTCAGAACTCATGAAAATTACATGATCACGTTAATAATCTACTATAAGATACCCAGAATCGATTCTGGCAAGAACATTAAAGAACACCAACATAATTATCGCTCTTATGCAAATGAGTCTCCAGCTGAATACAGGGACACTGAGACAACCATACTTTTTTTACGCACCTTCATTCTTTATAAAGTGGTGCTTGTTTTCCCTGATATAAGAACAACGCACCTTACTTCAACACAAAAAAGCCATGGAATCATCCATAGCTCCTTTGCTTCACCTATCTTACTTCTTAATGTAATCCAAACCAACACAGGGCTTGTTTTCTTTACTGCTTTAAGCGCAATTACTGATCCCCCATAAAACTATATTGTCCACTGTCGAGATTCTTTAAATCTATTTTCCAAATGCTGGAGATGAATCTCTCTTTTTTTGTTGCTGTTTTGCATCCCACTTCATAAAATCATTGTACTCTTTTTGTGTTGCATTTTTTAAACTTTTTGGCTTATCGTCTGCACATCCACTTAGTAGAAAAATTGATGCCAACAAGGTTGAAGCAAGAATTAAACCAATATACTTCTTAAAATTCACACTACACACCTACCTTTCTAAGGTTTTTATGTTTAATTGCAATTATATGTTATATTAATACATTTTGTCGAGTATACCAGACATTATTTATATGTAATATTTCGGATAATAAGTCTAAAAGGAGTCTTTCCTTTGCCACTTGAAGCTGTATTCGGAAAAGTAATTAAAAGCATTCGTATTAATAAGAACATAACCCAAGCCCAACTTGCTGTAGATAGTACATTGGAACGCAGCTATATTTCAGAACTTGAGAATGGTAAATACCAACCTACTTTGACTAGCTTATTTGATATTGCTAGGGGCTTGGGTATAAAGCCATCCGATTTAGTGAGACTTGTGGAGATTGAGTTTGAAAAAAGCATACAGATGTAAGATAAAATAAAAAGTGGTGCTATGATTTCCTCTTAAGGCATCCTCCACACCACTTTTTTTGTCTGCGCTCGAATGCAGTGCCCATNNGAAATGAAAATGTTATTGAAGGTTTTAACCTACCCCCCATCTCCAAAACAAAAAGCCTTCGCTTTGAAGGCTTTTACATCGGAATTATACAATTATCCCCTTTTCATAATCACTCACTCTTCTATAGAACGTATTCGGCTTCATTTCAACTCTTTTCATTGCTTCGACTGCTGTAATACCACCCGACTTCCACTCGTTATATACAACTATAAATTCTTCGTTGATCTCTTTCTTCGGTCTTCCAAATTTCACTCCTTGGCTCAAAGCAACTTCTATTCCTTCGGCTTGTCTTTGTTTCGTCTTTTTTCGTTCCTGCTCAGCCACATAGCTAAGTAGACTCAAAAATTGATCTTCCATTAATCTACCCAAGTCACCCATAGTCTTAAATTTCCGACTATCGAATAGCGTCTCGTTCTCAAGCACAACAATATCCGCGTTGACTTCACGTGTTATGTACTTCCATTCACGAATGATTCCTTCATAATCTCTACCAAGCCTATCCAATGCGTCTATGTATATTAGATCACCTTCACGGATCACAAGCCTTAGAGCTTGATATTGAGGTCGGTTAAAATCTTTGCCGCTTGCTTTATCAATGAATGTATATCGCTCCTCAATACCTAACTCTTTCATCTTATTAATTTGACGTTGGGTGTTTTGGTCTTTGGTAGAAACTCGGACATAGCCTAACTTCATTAATATACCTCCTTGACACATGTAATATGTCAATAAGTATATCATTAATATGAAACATTTCAAATGTATNNTTCTGACATACTCTATTAAACCCTACTTACAAACAATGCACTAAGATATTTAACAAATGAAAATACCTTGATAATTTCCATTTACATACAAGACTGATATACTTGTAATATGAGATGAACTCACTTTAGTAGGGGGCTAGGTAGTGGAAAATACCGAATTAGTTTCTATAGGTGTCGAGGTGCTTCAAAGAAATATTGAAAGTATTTCAAGTAAATTTTCTTCATATGCGGTTAGTATCTTTAATACAACAAAAATAGAGTATGGCTCTGCTTTTAAAAATTATCTGAATCGGGCTTCTGAGAAATACTCAAAAATCAAAACTATTCTTTACAACAAAGATTCGATAAATTTACGCAAGTTTTATGTTAACCAAAATTTATCATTTAAAGATGAGACAATAACTACAGACAACGTTGATGTTCTCATTTCTTTGGGAAATCAAATAATTATTACAGGTACTGGTGGCATGGGTAAATCTACTCTAATGAGAGATTTATTCCTAAAAGTTCTCGAACAAACTTCTCTTGTACCGATTTTTGTTGAGTTGAAAGATATTAATGGCACTAACAATGGCTTAGTTCACTGTGCTTATAAAACAATACATAACTTGGGCTTTGATCTTGAGGAAGAATATTTCATTAAAGCTATGGAATTAGGTAAGTTTGTATTTTTTCTAGATGGTTTTGATGAAATTGAAAATTCTAGTAGAGATAAAGTAGGAAAAGAATTATTAGAACTTACCGAAATATACGAAGATAACTATTACATCATATCTTCGCGGGAGAGTCGAGAATTTAATAGTTGGTTCAATTTCAAGCAGCTAGACATGAATGAAATGTCACTAGATATGGCTGTTAAGTTAATATCACTATTAGAATATAACGATGAAGTCAAAAAAAACTTTATCATTGCGTTGAAAGATAAACTTTTCAGTGAGCATACGTCATTCGCATCAAATCCTCTTTTGTTAACGATAATGTTTATGACATACAATCAATTTGCAGAAATTCCTGAAAAAAAGCATGAATTCTACGAGGCAGCTTTTGACGTACTATATTCTAAACATGATGCTACTAAAGGACTTGTGAGAGATCGACTTACAAAATTATCTTCTTCTGAGTTTAAGAGAATTCTTAATATAGTTTCAATGCTGAGTTATTTGGACAATAAAATCGCTTTTAATAACTCAAATTTACTTGAATACATTTCATATGCTAAAAAAATAGAGGAAAAAGATTTTAACGAAGATGACTTTAAAGAAGACTTAATAAAATCCGTATGTATTCTTATTGAAGAGGGCTTCCAATTAAAATATACACATAGATCTTTTCAAGAATATTTCACCGCTAAGTGCATAGAAACACTCGAAGATGAGTATAAGGAGCGTATCATCAATAAAATTTGCAACGAAAAACCTGATAGTATCAATCAGGACAGTGTACTAAGTACAGTTTTCGATATCAATAAGACTATCTTAGAGAAAGCATTATTAAAAAATGCACTTGAGGAGATTCTATCTAAAATAGATTCGGATTCAGAAGCAGAAGATCAGCATTTCATGTATTTAAAATTTAAATACGAGAAGTTCAGCTACGGGTTCTATTTGGATTCTAGTGGGAAAAGCAATAGGAGGTTTAGTTATCAGTGGAGAAAGGGAGCAACAAAGTATAATGAAATTATCACATTTCTAATTTCTAAATACGATAAATATTTAGAATATGATAATACATCATTTTTTGATGTTAATACTGAAGCAATAGAGCAGGATGAATATAGAGATCGATTTTCTGATGATGAATTCATGAATTTTTCTGTAAAAATAAATGAAATATCCAAAAACAGCGATATATATCATTTATTGATAAAAAAAACAACTCATGCTTTTGTGGAGCTACAAAATTTAAAGAGAATATATGCGAAAATAAATGCCTCAATACAAACTAATATTTCTATAAAAGACGAGCTATTCAAATCGAAATTTTTGTAGCGTAGATAAAACTTGAATTTTATCTATTCAGGCCAGTCAACCATATCCCATATTCTTCGCCGAATCTACAGATTCCTTGGAGAACGCAAAATTGCACTCTGCCGTTGAATCGCTAACGTGAGAGTGCAAATTTTTTTTGAATTTTCAACATTTTCATTTTTCAAAATAAGACAGGTTAACGTGGACATATAACACTGCTGCGCGGTCGATCACAACCCACTCTAATAATCTTAATATATCACTAAAAATCTGCCTATCAATACTTTGAGAGGTAGTTTTTTTGAGTTTGTTCTTCGTTGTCGACTCAAATTTTCTTCATTAGACTATTCACCCTGATTAGCTGGTTTATGTGAAGTGCCCCGACCTCCTGAGAAACTATCAACATTTAGGCTTCAACGAAATTCCATGCATCGAACTGCTCCCTAAATAATTTTAATTGTTCATTCCAGTAAGTTGCATCTGTTACTTGTAGCGGTATTATCTCAACAGGTAAATTTAATTCAGATGCATGCTCTATGTAGCCCCAACGGAACCCAAGAATATATCCTACGGTATCATTATTTGATCTATGAGGCATAGTTGTTAAAAATGTGTCGGCTACCCACTTTAATCGAGAGTTGTCTCCAATGTTATTATTTGGTGGATCATATATTTCGGGTAGGTTTCCATATGAATAAAAAGGTACTCCCAGTCTTCTCATGTTCTGTGACACATCTACATCAAATTCTACTACTTCAGTATTATCTAGTTTAGTTTGATAGTCCGTAATTAGCTGTATCCATCCAAAACATGACCTAATCCCTGAACCCTCATAATGAATCTTAGCGTGCATAGAGGGGAAACCAACACAACGAGCGATATCAAAATTCCTTATTGTATCAAGACCTGTCTTAACAGGGTCACTAATTGGCTCATAATTCACCTCAACAATTCCACATCGATCTAAATGAATAAATGGAATCTGGGTTTGAATAGTTAAATTAGTCAAAGCTTTGATACCCGCTTCTTGATTCCGATACGATTAGATTGTTATTCCATAATGCCAACACAACATCCATTTGAGAGTTATGTTGCTTTTTAACACCTTTGATCACTTTTCTCCACAATTCATTCTTATCCTTAGCTAATTCTGGATTTGCTTTCAGTAGCTCTACAGCTTGTATAGCATAGGTCTTGTTCAAACTATCCGATCTATACGTATAATTCCCTTTAGGAATGCCTCTGACTAAGCCCTCTTCACATAAACCAAAAAAGCATTTTTAGGACAACCTTTGCGTTGCGCAGGTGTGTTCGCTCCAAACAGTTCAAATGTCGTTTGATTCCATGCATCTAATGGAGTTTTGGCTGCTTTGTTGTTAAACATTTGCGTAGCATTTATTGCTGCATTGCCTTACTTGTTCATTAGCTTTTACACCCCCATCTGATTTCTTATTAGGTCAGAAAAATCAAATCAAGAAGTGGCTGCGGTACTTAGGGAATTTCCTAACATCTTAATCAACTCTGAACGATCAATTAGCTTAACATCTGCCTTGTCAGCAAGCTCATATGCTGATTTTGTAAAAGTTGACGTTGTAATAACCCAAGCTTCATTGCAATCATACATAATTCTTCCCGAAATCGCCTCTTGGATTGCTTTATTCCCTACGCTTTGTTTACCATATCTTTTGGCTTGAATTGCGATTCTTCTATTACCAATTTCAATTATTAAATCAGCTCCATGATCACCACTTGTGGCAGTTGTTTTCACCATAAATCCTTTATGAATAAAATATGCTGCCAGTCTTTGTTCAAATTGTATACCTGACATCTTATCAATTTCATTGATTCCACTAGCATTACGAACTCTTATTCTTTCACGAGCCTCTTCAGCTTCTTTATCCATTCGATCAATTAATGCTAATGTTCTGGTGATATCATCACTTTCACGATTAAACTCATCCATAGCTTTCGCAGCTTTTGTACTAGCAGTCGTAGTTTCCCTCTCATATACGTATCTAATATATAACGTGGCACCAAAATAACTTACAACGATCCAGGAAATAGTATCTGGTGTCAGTTGCACTAAGTCAAAAAACAAAATAATTAGTACTACCCAAAAAAATATACCGAGGCTCTTACCAAGGCTCTCCAACCAAGAACCGTATTTAACTTCCTTAACGAAACCAATTGCCCTTGCTTTGTAGCAATTGTCACACACATCTAGATAATACTTTTGTGGAGGATAGTGTGTTAAATGAACTACCTTCTTGTACTCATACTGCCAACCTTTAATTTCTTCGGGATCGTATTTAAGTTCTATTCCCTCAGGTATAGGTTGGTGTTGATATCTTATTTTCACAGGTAACGCGCAACATCTGCATATACCAGGTATTGTTTTCAATGTCTCTTTAACCCTTACTATGGTTTCATCCTCAACAAGAGGCTTTGTGTTTTTGTTATTCTCAGACTTCTGGAAACAATCTTCACAAATCCCTTCAGCAACTCCAAAACGAACTCCATGTTTGCACTTTTTCAAAACTTGCCGATCTATGAAAAATTTTATCCAACCAATAAGCAGTAACCCTATAAATAGTATAGCCAAAGGGAGTATTACAAAGTTTATAATACGTTCAGGGAATATAACTCCTAATTCAATAAGTATTAGCTTTATACCTCTCCCAATGATACCTCCCATTGCATTACCTCCTTTTTAATACCTTTTCATTCCAAAATATAAGAACTGCAATGATTAACAATAAACCGTGGTTGTATTGAATGATGTGTATTCAGTATAAGAGGTTAAACATGTTACAACGATTAAAGAATGTTTAGAACAGGATGTGGTTTCAAACCACCCTATATCTGATTCTTTAGGTAGAATGCAGGAAATGACCGTTATTAATGAAGTTGGATTGTAAAAAGAAAGAAGCACAGACCTTCCGTGGATGGGTTACGCATGAGCTTAGCCCCTCGAATTCGACTAATATATGTGATTTCGTGTATTCCATAATTCTACAAAGATAGTTATAATGACCTATACATATACTACCATAATCCATCCAGTTAGGAGCATCAAAAAAATTGGCTAGAAGACGTAAAAAAGAACCTACTTTAGTAGAACTTGCAACACAGCTAACTGTGATTTGTGCCTTTATACTGGCATTTAATCTCACCTTTAGTAAATATGGAGCATCATTAGGCGGTTCATGGCTAAACCCAATTTTAATTATAGTAATCGTCGTGTTAACAATTACGATTGCCTTACGTATTGCTTATGTCCAAGAAAAATTAAAGAAGGCTAACATCAGTGAAATCGACAAGATGAGCGGCACAATGTTTGAACGTTATTTGGAACAATTTTTTAAAAGACAAGGATGGCAAGTGAAACGTACTGGTGGCAAAGGTGATTATGGGGCTGACCTCATTTTGTCATCGGCAACGAAGAAGGTTGTCATCCAAGCTAAACGATGGAAGAAGAATGTAGGTGATGAAGCCATACAGCAAGCTTATACCAGCAAGGATGTATTTGGTTGTGCAGAGGCTTGGGTGATAACTAATAGTGGATTTACAGCACAAGCTAGAGATGGCGCCAAACGCCTTGGGGTAAAGTTGTGGGATAGAGAAGTTTTGATAGAAAAGATGTCGAAGGTAAATGCAGCCCAAACAATAAGAGTGAGTGATCAGGAGTCTATAAGTGGAGATACCATTTCGAATGTTGCCTTTCCCATTGATATAGAAGATGATCTTTACATCTGTGCCAGATGTGGTAAGCCTGTCACGAACGAATAAAGTCAAAGAATATTGTTTATCAAATTCCAAACGCTTTAATGGACGAATCTACTGTTACGACCATCAGCGACAATCCACTGTGAGGTAATTCCGATTAATAACGAACTACTAATTAATGTAGAGCAGATAAAGAACATTTTGGTTTCTAGAGTTGTAGGTGGCTGTTCATCTCAGTTGTCATAAGGTTTCAATTACACATGAACACGCATCAGGCGTTACAGGAGCCCTCTACGGCACTCATAATCTCGCCTTTGATGTGAGTGCTAGAATGTCTAGTGAGTCTGAGGTCTTCGTGCTATGAAAATCAAACTAACTATGAAAGTACGTTTCAAAATTAAAAAATAATTAGATACCCAACCACTAGTTTTTAACTCTATCCGAAATCACTCTCTTTAAGGGGGGTGAGGAAGGATAAGAGTAAATATATTAAAAAATAAAAAAAGCCACCGAAGGTAGGCTTTTTCATAGAAATGACTAAAAATTAAGAGGGTCTACACAGTACACGCTTAAAATAGAACCTTTTAGTGAAAAATAAGTCTCCCCATTACAGGGAGACTTATTTTATTTGGGAACATCGTAGTTATTGGGAAGGCACATGTAAGTTATTTATCGTCCCTAAGTTTATTAGGAAAAAGACGATTAAGATTGCTAAAATGACTCCGAGTATGATAATCAAAGTTTTCTTTTTCATTGGCTTTAACTAAAGTCCCAATGATCAAGTACACCTTTGACGTTACCATATACTATAAATGTATTTGTGCCTATAGTTGCCCCAAGTTTAGGATGAACAAAATGAGTTGTGAATACGGAACGTTGTACTGCAAGAGTTTCTGATGCATTAACGTANNCTGACGCCACTTTTTGGTTGCCAGGTGTGCCTTGTACTCGATATTCTACACGTTCTGATATCTCTACAACATCTATGCCTAAAATTGTCGAGGTTGCTTTTTGTGAAACTTCATAGTCTGCCGCTCGTATAGAGATGTCACCTAAAGCAATAGACTGTGATTGTCTCGCTACTATATCTCCACCATAAAGCGACACTTCTTCACCGTTACTGGAAGCCATTACATCCATTAACGTCTTGTTTATTATTGGATCATTGATATATTCAACGAATTTTTCTTGATCTGATTCAGATAACATTGTGAATTGGTCTAAAATTTCTTTGGAACCATCTTGACCTTTCAACCAGGCTATATAGTCTCCAGCCGATTTAACTTCAACTTGTTGGGAAAATTGCTTATTAACTTCAATTTCAGTAGTAGGTGTGGCAGAGGCGGATAAAGGCGCTATTGCAGTAAGAGCCAATATACCAGTAAGAATAATAATGGTATCCTTTAGTTTTTTCATATTGTACGCACACTTCCTTTTCTTTTTTTTTGGTGCAGCTTGAGTATAACATTCAATTGTAAACATATGTAATAAATCTCAGAAAATGATTCTTTTGGACTATATTAAGAAATCTAACAAAACACATTCTAGCGATTTTTAAAGTACATGGCTTTTTCGTTTGATATAATCCACATTCCCTTCCTTTAAACCCCTTAATTTTCATTAATAGACTAAAAATCAAAAGTTACATCGCGCTATATTTATTTATAATTCTCTTATATACTAATCCCAAGCTGGAATAATTTGAATAAGATGGTGAGAGAAATGTTTGAAATATACTCAAAAAGACAAAATCCTCTTCTTAATAAGCCTATTGATCCATTTGAATACGATAAACTTAGTGAAAAATTCCGTATTCAAGTCTATCACATTCTAAGATCCTCAACTGGTAAATTAAATCGTGATGGAACTGGAATTACAGCTAGGTTTTGGTTAAAAGCTCACACGACTTTATGTAGAGAGCTAGGAAGATTAACTCTAGGTGCTAATAACGAAAATTTATATCTCAATTGCCTTAACTTTATTTTAAGTGACGAATCCATTAACGTATTAGATGGTATAGACTATCTATTTAATCTAATTGAGAAAGAATTGAATGATTTAAACGATATTGAACGCCTACATAATTCTATTGAACAACGTCCTGAACATGCAATTACTGAACTAAATAGAAGATTCAAAGAAAATGGCATTGGTTATCAATTCGAAAATGGTCAATTAATACGTATTGATTCACAGTACATTCACCAAGAGACTGTCAAACCCGCTATATTTTTATTAGGAAACAATAATTTCACAGGTGCTCAAGATGAGTTTTTAAAAGCGCATGAACATTATAGAAATGGAATGTACAAAGAATCTATTGCAGAAGCATTGAAATCATTCGAAAGCACTATGAAAACTATTTGTGTACGTTTCAGGTGGGAAATGAATACTGGACAAACAGCGAGTAAACTAATTGAAACATTAGTTAAAAACGAGCTCATTCCTACTTATATAATGGCACATATGAACGGACTACGATCTGTTCTAGAATCAGGAATACCATCCCTTAGAAATAAAACAAGCGGTCACGGTCAAGGAGAGGTTCCGATTGCCTTGCCTGAGCATTACGCAGCATATGCCTTACACTTAACGGCTAGTAATATTGTTTTTTTAGTTGAGTGTTATTCAGCTAAAAAACACTAACATTGTTCATCACCTGATAAAGTGGCTCATATCTTTCAAAACCAACTTCAAAAATATTAATTAGTGGAGGTGTCTCCTATTGATCGAAATTCCAGTCGATATCTTAAAGCGAGTTAAAAATGATCTGAAAAAATGCGCTGAGACATGGGACTATCTGAAGAACATAGACGATACAGAATATGAAAAAGCAAGATTGATCATTTTTAAAATATGTAAAGAAGAAAATATGGATGTTCCTATAGTAATCAAAACATGCTTGGAAATGGAAGAATTTTTGACATATATTTATGATGGAAATACTAATCAGAACGAAGTGTTCTTAATTATTCAAGAAACGTTTAATCCCTTTATAGATATTGTGAGACAAAGATCAATTACAGTTCAATTTCTTCCTGTTGAATTTAATCCGCCTAGTTATTTGACGTATAATCACATTAGAGATGAACTCAAGAAATGCGATATAAAGATTCTTGAACATGACTATGCAGGTGCTATTACTAACGCAAGAAGTCTATTAGAGGGCGTATTCAAAGAAATCATATTCACAATTACTGGTGAGCATCCCAACTCAAAAAATGATTTGGTTAAACTATCAAACGATGCTAGAAAGGCATTGAATCTTGATCCATCAAAACAAGAAATAGTTGAGCCGTTAAAACAAGTTATAACAGGATTAGCAAGTACCGTTCAAGGATTAGGAACTATACGGAATGTAGTCAGTGACTCGCACTCAAGGAAATACGAACCAGATGCACATCATGCTATTCTAGTGGTAAATGCATCTAAAACAATAGCATCTTTTATTTTCGGAACATTTCAATATCAACAGGCAAAAGGTATCTTGAAAAAGGAAGAGAACGTAAAGCTGTAACATTAATTATTTTATTGGAATATGTGTAGCCTATTCATTAGTAATTGTTCCAAGAGTGCCAACGGCACGACAGGAGCGAAGCGACAGGGTTTTAAGGTCTTGACCTTCAGGGAGCGTAAGCGAGAACACCCTTACCCGAATAATCTCTGGTAGGTTTTTTCTTTCTTATAGTTCTTTTGTTTATACTGTCCATTCCTGAGCCCGTTTTCATCCCAAAAATGGACTAGGTAAGTTCAATAATGGGATGATTTCATCCTAAAACTGAACCTACCTAGTTCAATAGTGGGATGATTTCATCCTGAATATGAACTAGTCTAAAATACTTGATAAATCTACCCCACCATTACTTTTCTTCTTATACACCACTTCTGTGTTTTGAAAATCAATTTCTTCTTTTGATACCTTGATATTGTTTCTTTCTTCAACCCACTTCTTACCTGCACGCTCTTGCTTCAGCTTGTCGTATTCTTTATGTCCTGCCGCCATAAGACTCTTGTAGGCTTCAGGATGTGCTTTTTCCAATCCATCTAGTCGCTTTTTAACATAGGCTTTCGTAACTTCACAATCAGTGTCTAAGTAAATTGCAATGTCTTTACCTGTTAACTTGACCTTCTTATCAGGATTCATCAGGTTGGTTTTATGAACACGATCATCTGTAACGTCCATAGTTGTAGCCAATGCATCAACTACCCGATTCTGAGATTCAGCTAATTTTTCGCCTTTCTTTTTGCCTTCAGATTGCTCCTGACGAACATCACGAATACCCTTACTAACAGGAATGTATCTGCTACCTTCATTTTTCACATTACCATTTTTGTCTGTGTAGGTCTTGCCTTGAATCTTATCGATGATATTCAATGATTGCATTTCCTTAAATAGCTCAACAATTGTAGTCTTACTTTGAATGTCCATCACATTTTGCCATTCTTTATTATAAAAAATCCACCCACCTTCATTCTTTTTCCCTCTGAACATCCGATGTTCAGCGTAAATCCAAGCCCTGAAGTATCTAGCGTTACCTTGACAGGCTTCATAGTCTTTTTGCTCTACTTGGACAAAGCGATTGAACTTAATCTTTTTTCCTTCATCGTCTTTTTCTTCATTCTGAATCGTGTTTACGGCATTTGGCACTTCGATAGTGAGAGGTGTATCATTCTTGTAATCACTAGGAGCAATCTTGATATATCCTCTATCTGAAAGCACTGTCAGCAAACGTTTGTACTCGGCTCTATTCTTTGTCTTATCTGCAACTATCGGCATTTGATCACTAAGTAGCGCTACCGAAGTGACAATCTTTCCATAATTCCAAGGATTTTGTGTCAACTTCGCTAACTTAAAATATAAATTAAAAGCGTAATCATCCTCTTTCGAGATGAACAGGCTTGGATTTTGAAAATCAAACATCTGAACGGGCATTGCGACCCAAGGTACGTTCTTTTCTGTATATTCTTCACTGTCTTTTTTCCCCATAATTCTCACTTCTCCTTATAATTTAACACCATTTAATCTAACACTAAGACCACTAGCTATTACTGTTCATTAGCTCCATAATGGCGCTGACTGAACTCCACCAATGCTTTATTCAATTCTTCAGTTCGTTTGAACTGCCAAAATTTCTGCATCGACTTTTCATGAAGCCCAGAACAAATAAAGTTAAATCCTCTATCCATGCGTAGAAACTTGAATAACTTCATGCTATAGCAATAAAAAAACTCATTTTCTGAAAACATGTCTTACCTCCTTTCATAAATACCCAAACAAAAAAAGCTCCGTTCACTTCACGGAAACATGTTGGAGTTACTAATATTTCATACTAAACCCACTTACAAGCGAATCAGTTATTAAACAGCTTTATCTCTGGAGACGTTTATGTGTTGTGGTAACATTCTAATGTTATCCTTTTCATAACCAAGTTCAGGATCGATTCTATCCAATGTCGGACGATACTTATAATTATAATTATTTGCAACATACACATCCGTTTGAGCTATCCACTCGTTTCTGAAGAAAACGTCATCCCATAAAGCTTTCAAAAAGCTCATTGCATTGTCGTAGCTACATCTAACGTTCTCATAACCTGGACGATTATATGTGATCTTCCCTCTTTCAAAAGCCGCATAGCATGATTTATTTAATAAGTACATTGCTGGATCTGTAGCTTTCAACATCTTTATTTGTTCTTTTTGATATTCACTTTTACACTTCTTGCAGTAGTTGCCCTTCCCATCCTTTGTATTGGATTGATTGTAAAAATTCCCCAACGGGAGGAGCTGATCACATCTATTACACATCTTTGTATTCGCTTTCATTAATATTCTCCTTTATATATTTGATAAATCATCCAAATGTTGCAACAACACCAACTACGGTTGCTCCTGAGAAATCCACTTTCCCTCTAAAAATTGTGTTACTTGCTTGAGCTGCTTCAATGATGATTGGTCCCATTGTTGTAGTTAGTGCGAGATTCCCAGCTGTCTGTGCAAGCCCACCTCTGAATTGGTCTTTGTAGTAAAAATCAAGGGATGAAAAATTTCCATTATCAATGACTACTCCATTCTTCTCTCCAAGCATATTTCTAGCTATAAACCCATTACCAGATAGTTCAAGATTACCTTCACTCGTTGCTGCCGTTTTAATTGTGGAGCCTGTAATTATTGAACCATCGATAGTACCCTTAAACGTCCCATCCAATGCGGTCAGTCTCCCATCCATACTCACACTAAAAGGCGCACTGGCAAACGTTGCATTACCTAAGTAAACTCCATTGGAATCCGCTTTCAAAACGTTATTGCCACTACCTATAGCAATTGTCCCACCAAATATGCTAGGAGACTCAATTGTTGTTTGAGTAATCTTGGTAGCGCTTATATAGCTTGGTAGAGTTGGAATTTGAGGTTGATTTGTAACTTGCGTCCAACTTATCGTTGCTTCAGGTGACATTTTCACATTTCTACCAAATTGAAGATTATCAATTCCTCTTAATGCTTTAGCTTTACTCCCACCGTTATACGCCGCATAGGTCGTACCGCTAGAATCACTAGCTATATCATTTAAAATCAATATGGCATTCATTTCATAGCCTCCAGTACTAATTCCTTAGTTCCTACCTCAGATATTACGTGTATGCTAATATCTCCACCCACACTATGTTCTTGCTCACCTATGATCCTATACGTATCCAGAACACTCTCTATTGGATTCTGAGGATTGAAATGCTTTGGCAGGTAGATTAACGCCTTATCCTGTCCAATCCCTCTTGCAGACATCGCAGATCCGACTACAATGCGAGGATCAAAACCACTTCTATGGCAATATTCGATCATGCCACATTTCCCCTTATCTAAATCATAAAAAGCTAAAACTGTGGCCAAACATGCTCCATCTGGTACTACATCGTAGTAGGTAGGGTAATTCATAAGAAATTGCACATGAACTTTTAATGACTCTCTCTCTACGATTCTTGCAATCTGTTCAATAGGTGTTGATTCATTTACTTGCTTTGCTACCAATGAACGTAACATCTCACAATAATCCTGTACTCCAGAACAAAACATAGATACGTGATTGGTAAGCTTGGTAAGCTTCAGATGTGAATCGCTTACAATTTTGCTGGCTTTGGTGATGCGCCCATCACCGCATATTATTACGAAATTCTCTGGATGATTAACAGCAATACATAAACTCATTTTTCCTCAACTCTTTTCTCTAAGATATATTTTTTGTACTTCTTTACTTTCTTATAGTCCATATTCGCTCTATGATTTTCGTAATTACCAACGTGGCATCTTGAGCATTTGATGTACTCAGCTAATTCCGTTAGTGTAATTCGCTTCTTCAGTCGAAGAAGTCTAAACTCTTCTTTTTCAGACACTTTCATTCTCCTTTCAATTTATTGCAACAGAAATAAGGAGATTAGTTTCAATCTCCTCCAATTAAATAAAGAAGCACTCAGACAGAGTGCCCCTCTTTGACTTATATCTATATTATACCATATAACCACTCGGTTGTCAAATATTGTATTTATCAACTATTTATTAGGATTATCATTCTACTGAATTTTTACTTTAAATATATTTCTCGATCCTTCACAGTTCAGTCACATTCTCTTTATTTCCAAGTTTATTATAGACTACTCAACATGTTACTAAAAGCTACCGTTCAATGATTATGATAGCATTATAGCATTTTATCAGATACTTGTCAATATAAACCATTGACTTTAATTAATAAATGTGATATTAGAATAGGAATTAGTGCTTATAATCCTAACTATTTATTGTATTTTGTCCCTACTCTTCTTTGATTGATTTTAATAGCATATCGATGACTTGAAGCGTATCTTCAACAACTTTTGGATGCAAAGACTCATTTAACAATACCTGCTCGTCCTTAATCAGCCTTATGATATGTTGACAAGTCTTACGTTGCCACTCTAAATCGTGATGTACATATGATTGACCCGTGTCATTTATCATTACGTCTACTCCTTACAATTAGAGCTTGCTCACATCATTCTCGCTTAAGCGCCTATTATAGCCATTCTAGACTACCCACGAGCAAACACCTTACCAAATCGGGTATCAAGCTTAGAACACCTTCTAGCTACGTCTAGCAATGTAATAAGCTTGTTGCATCGTTTAATTCTACTTATCACACGTACATTTCCAAATTAATTATTTCTACACCTCAATACTGTTTAATGGATTATATTTGTCATTCTGCTCCTTCAAGGCAGTTCCCCATATGCTCAGATACTTCTGTGTCATACTTAAGTTGGAGTGTCTAAGCATCTTCTGCAAGCTGAATATATCACAACCATTCATAAGCATACGATGAGCAAAGGNNAACGTATGAGCAGACAATCTGACGTTTTTGAAATTCATTGCTTCTTTGAGTCGTCTGAAAAGAGACTTCACACCTTCTACAGTCATCTGCTTGTTCTTGTTCGAACTAACAAATACATAATCACTCAGTTTCCCGAAATATTGCTCACAGAACATTCTGTACTCCGCCAATTCCTTAACTAGCTTCTCAGTCACAGGAATGGATGATTGTTCTCTTTTCTTACCGCATACCGTAACTGTGAAATTAATAAAGCTAACATCGTCCCACTTCAAATTTACTAACTCACCAAGTCTCACGCCTGTACCAAGCAGGAACACAACAAGCATGTAGTCACGGTAAGAACGAAATTCTATACTACGGTTTTTAACTCTTCTCAAATAGTTCAGCAACTGATTGATGTGATGGTCAGTAAAGGCTTCGATCTTAACGTCTTCTTTGACATAGGACAATTTACGAACAGGATTAAGCTTAGGCTCAATCATTTCCTCATTCTCTAGGTGATTAAAGAAAATCTTGATTCGTCTAAATTTCCCATTACGAGTTGTTGCGTTGTTGTTTTTCTCCTTTAAACAATGAAACAAGTAAGCTTTAACGATACTTGCTGTGACATCCTCTACATTTAAAACCCCATTTTTTCCACAATACTCCTGAAATTCATTAAGCGTAAATGCATACGTTTTAACGGTTTGCTCCGATAAATTGTTGTACTCCTTTTCCTCCAGATAATCCTTAATTGCAAATTTCAGCAACAAAAAAACCACTCTCCCATTAGACTGTTTAATGTCTTTGTGAGATAGTGGTCGATTCATCAATTAGCGACTTTTAATAAGCCACAATATTAATCACCATTTCAAAACGCCGAAAACCCCCGTGGTTGTGCGGTTTTTTTAAAAA
>DJUJ01000001.1:0-15390 GCA_002438345.1 Paenibacillus sp. UBA6285 | reverse complement strand
TATCTTTCTCTACGACTTCGAATCCGTTTCTAAGAAAGAAATCTACGGCGTAGGTTAGTGCCATGACCTTGGGGATTTTCTGGTTTCTGGCTTCCTCAACCAACTTCTCTAAAATCATGGATCCTACACCTTTACCCCTACCCTCGTCATTCAAACCGATCGAGCGAATCTCTACGAGATCATTCCCGAGCCTGAAGAGCGAACCACAGCCTACGAATCTACCCTCGATTTCCGCAATCACGAATTGATCGATCTGGCGAGTCAGCGCCTGCCTGGAACGGGGCAACATGATACCGCGCTGTGCATATTCTTCTATCATCAGATACAACGGCTCAACATCTTCTACCACAGCATTTCTGCAAATCACCTGTGCGTCTCCTGCTGGAGACGAATGGCGGATCATTTCCGTCTNNTCACCCCTCTGTTGATATTATGAATAAATATACAACAGAGTGAATTACAATTCAAGAGGTACTTTAAAATTAAACTTCTGTCAGTGCACCTACAAATTCTGCGAAAACATCGTTTCCAAAAAGGATCCCTTGCTTACTGAGTCGGTAAGTCCCTTCTTCGTGCTCAAGCAGACCCGCATGCAGCATCTTATGCAATGATTTCGCAAATACATCCTCTATCGAACGCCCAAATTGCGCCTGAAAAGCCTCATTAGAGACGCCTTCATGCATACGCAAGCCAACCATCATAAAGTCCTCCATCGCTTCTGCTTCAGTTATTGGGTACGAGTCCAATCGAGGCAGGCCTTTACGTGTAGCTTCAACATAAGGATTTACGCCCTTAACATTAATATGCCGCTGACGCCCCACGTATCCATGTGCACCTGCTCCGAGACCATAATAATCTTCATTGCGCCAGTAAGTGATATTGTGACGACTCTCCATTCCTGGTTTCGCGAAGTTACTGATTTCGTATTGATTGTAACCAGCTTCCTTCATTGATGACATCAGCAAGAGGTACATTTGCAGTTCATCTTCTTCATTAGGAAGAGGCAGTTTGTTCTTATTAAATAGCGTGTGAAAAAGAGTGTTCTCCTCCACCTTCAAGCTGTAAATGGAATAGTGGGGTAAATCTAGCTCGAGCGCCTTGCGAATACTTTCGCCCAGCATCTCAACGGTTTGGTTCGGCAAACCAAACATAAGATCAACCGACAGGTTGTTAAGGCCGACTGTACGGGCATTCTCCAAGCTGCGGTATACATCGTCTACATTATGAATCCGGCCAATGCCCGTGAGTAGCTCGTTCTGAAACGCCTGAACACCAAAGCTCACCCGATTCACGCCGCCTTCTTTCATGACCGTCAACTTATCTATATCCGTTGTTCCCGGGTTTGCTTCCATAGAGAACTCGATATCTTTATCCCAATTCGGGAAATGTGTTCGAACAGATTTTAGAAAATAAGCCATCTCATCCGGTTTCAGTACAGTTGGGGTACCACCGCCGACAAAGATCGTTTTGATGACACCCGGTGGGGTGTTCTTGACGGTCTGCTCCATTTCTCGATCCAAAGCTTGGAGATAATCCATAACCGGTTGATCCTTGAGCACATAGGAATTAAAATCACAATAAAAGCACTTATTGGTACAAAAAGGTATATGAATGTATACGGCCTCAGGGGGACGGCCATTAGTATTCGTTGTCATTAGCTGTCTCCTTTATATTAAAATATCGTTTGACTAGTGTAATCTATAAAAAGCCAGAAAAGGGAAGCCTGATGGCTTCCCTTACAGGGCGATCATTTATAAATGAACTCTAATTCAGTGTGAACTGGCCTACTCGTCAATCTTAAGCACTGCCATAAATGCTTCTTGCGGTACCTCGACACTGCCGACTTGCTTCATGCGTTTCTTACCTTCTTTTTGTTTCTCAAGCAGCTTACGCTTACGCGAAATATCACCGCCGTAACATTTAGCAAGTACGTTTTTGCGCATTGCTTTAACGGTTTCACGCGCAACCACCTTCGTACCCACAGAGGCTTGAATCGGCACTTCGAACATTTGACGAGGGATAATCCCACGTAGCTTCTCACAAATGATACGTCCGCGGTTGTATGCACGATCACGGTGAACGATAAAGGACAAGGCATCAACCTGCTCATTGTTAAGCAAGATATCCATCTTGACCAGATTCGAACGACGGTACCCGCAAATTTCATAGTCGTAGGATGCGTAACCTTTTGTACCTGATTTCAACTGATCAAAGAAATCATAAACGATTTCAGACAGTGGAATCTCATAAGTAATCGTTACACGATTAGTATCAAGATACTCCATATTTACGAACTCGCCACGTTTGTTCTGGCACAGCTCCATTACGGTACCTACAAAGTCGTTAGGCACGATGATTGCTGCTTTAACATATGGCTCTTCAATGTAGTCAATCGTTCCGATTTCCGGATAATGTGACGGGTTGTCGATTTGAATCATTTCGCCATTGGTCAGCATAATTCGGTAAATAACACTCGGTGCGGTTGTAATCAGTGGCAAATTGAACTCACGTTCAATCCGTTCCTGGATAATTTCCATATGCAGGAGACCAAGGAATCCGCAACGGAAGCCAAAACCAAGTGCGCTTGAGCTTTCCGGCTCAAAGCTTAGGGAAGCATCGTTAAGCTGAAGCTTCTCAAGGGCCTCACGAAGATCGTTATAATCGGAGGTTTCAATCGGATACAACCCGCAATATACCATCGGGTTGATCTTTCGATAACCTGGAAGCGGCTCAGCAGTAGGGTTCTTTGCGTCAGTGACAGTATCACCGACACGGGTATCTCCAACATGCTTGATCCCAGCTACGATAAATCCAACATCACCGATGTTCAATTCATCAACAATCGTCATACGCGGCATAAATGCGCCAACTTCAATTACTTCGAAGGTCTTCTCAGTTGCCATCATCTTAATCTTCGAACCCGCACGGATCTTCCCGTCCATTACGCGCACATAGACGATAACGCCTTTATAAGGATCGTAGTGAGAGTCAAAGATCAACGCTTTAAGCGGCTCTTCTGAATTACCGGATGGTGCAGGAACCTGCTTCACCACTTGCTCCAGAATTTCCTTGATCCCGATACCGGCTTTGGCAGATGCCATAACCGCTTCACTTGTATCCAGCCCGATAACATCCTCAATCTCCTGCTTTACCCGGTCAGGGTCAGCGTTTGGCAAATCAATTTTGTTGAGAACAGGCAGAATTTCCAGATTGTTATCCAGCGCAAGATACACATTGGCAAGAGTCTGCGCTTCAATCCCTTGTGCCGCATCTACTACGAGCAGCGCGCCTTCGCATGCTGCAAGACTGCGGGAGACCTCATAAGTGAAATCGACGTGCCCCGGTGTATCAATCAGGTTGAGATAGTAGTCTATTCCATCGTCTGCACGATAGGTTAAACGCACGGCTTGCAGCTTGATTGTGATACCGCGTTCGCGCTCCAGATCCATCTGATCGAGTACCTGCTCCTGCATTTCACGCGTGGTTAGTGCCCCCGTGTATTCCAAAATGCGGTCAGCCAATGTCGATTTGCCATGGTCTATATGTGCAATAATCGAGAAATTGCGAATTTGTTGTTGTCTTTTCTGAACGTCAGTCATTCCTTACCCCCACAGACAGCCTGATATTAATCCACTTATTATAACAGTACAAGCTTGCTCCATCAATCCCGCCCTGACGTAAAACAGAAGAAACAGCTATACACGTTCCCGTGAAATAACTGTTTCTTCTGAAATTACTGTGATTCTTCAGCCGAATCGAACAATGAAACCACCCAGCGTATGCCCTTCTGAGAAGCCTGCTGCAATAGGCCCGCCGTTTTATCCGCTATCACATCAACTGTCGGCTTTTGTTCCTCAGGAATCAGAATCTGTTCCGGAGATTTTGTACTATAGTCATCTACCACCTGCTGAGGAAGATCTGCAGTTGGCGCAGTATTGCTATTCTTAGGCAACGGAGAAACAGGCGTGTATGCACCTGTGACAGGATCGATCACCATCGGAACATACACATAAGTCTGCCCACCTTGTGCAACCCCATTTTTTATTGGCTGTGGCTGCATGCCCGTCACTTGACTGGTAGGCGTAGTCGATATATTGTTCCAGCCTGGCAGCAGCTTGGAGACCGTCGCCCCTCCGCTGCCACTGAACTGCATACCTAACAGTATGCCGACCCCTGCCCAAATACCGACCATAACCAGTTTTTTTCCGAAACGAGACATGTAAGCCACTCCTTTTTTAAATACTTGGTAATAAGGCTGTACTCTAATCGAATTTCATAAGTTTAGGAAGCTCCGTTCGACCTTTTTGGTGCTGTAGAACCTGTCTGCCCCTTGCTCTCCTGTGTCGTGGGATTCGTCACCTTTCCAGCTGCGTTTACCTTCTCCGCATCATGACTGCTCCAGTACACATCCGCTATAGCATCTGCTAAAATATCAGCCGTACGCTTCAATTCCTCTGCCGTGTTATCAATACCGCCCACTTCAATCAAGACACTATTAGGTGAGAGGGTCTGGTTATACTCCCCGTTGTTTCCTTTACCCGCAGCTTTTCCCCATATCCCGCGAGATATTCCTGGGTAACCCTTCTCAATGGTTTGATGGATCTTGTTCGCAAACTCTTCGTTCTTCTTCCAATCTTTATTCGCATGTCCAATGATGAAATACACCTGAGCGTAACTTTTCCCATCAATAACTGCAGTTGTTTTACCATGACGCTGTGAGTCGCGGTGAATGTCGATAATTTCACTCATTTCTTGATTTGCGCTCATCGCTGATTTAACCAACACTCGGGAGTATTTATAGGAAAAGTTCCAGTTATAGTCGGCAATTTTAGTTAGAAAATCCTCTTTGGCATGGACTGTACCAATCCCGCGTTGTTCCAATCTTTTCGTAATATATGATCCTACCAGCATTACATTTTTAGAGGAAACAGCAGAACTTGGATTTTCGTTCGCTACCCCCAGTAGAGGGTTATAGGCCTCCCGAGGATGTGAATGATAGATAAGGATCCGTTTAACCGAGGTGTCCTTGGTATTATCTGTCTCGCTTTGCGGATCACTCTTATCCGTACCTTCCTCAGTTCCTGAAGGCTCAGGAGACGGAGCTATCGTCGCTTCTGGCTGCTGTGCTGGAGTATCTTCAGGCTTGTCCACTTCGTTTGGAACAGATGGATTAACTTCTTCCCCTCCACCCTCAGCCAGTTCATCGGTTCCCGGATGATAATCAACCGGTGCTCCTGTAGAACCACCAGAGCCTTTTCGTAACAGGAACGGATCATCTGCTGCCAAACCCGGCACTTCACGGGAGACTAGACTCTTCGGATCACTTGGATTCACACTGGTCAGCAATTGAAATACAAAGGAAGTTACTTTTTCACCCGAAAAAGCTGAGGGCTCTTTCCCCTGAGGTAAATGGGGTACCTCCATCCCTAGAAGCTCCATGAAAAATCCACTTGATAGTGAGGCCGCAAGCCCCTTCATAGATGGAATGGGTGAAGAATTCAACTTCTGTCCGGCCAATCCACCAGCTCCAAGCAGCATAAAAAATACTAGCGAACCTCCGGCCAACAGCAGCATCGTTCTTCCCAGCGATAAAGCATCCAGCACTCTTCCACGTAAACGGCCGATGTTCCAAAGCTGAAACCATTTTTTATTCATTATATTTATGTCCTCCTCCAGCCCTCTGTAATCTCTTATACTCCAAATCTATGAGCGAAAGAGTAATAGTAGAACCGTAAATGAGAGAATAGACATAGAGTCCGCACAGGATACTGTACATCAGCATCCCGCCGGACTGTGTTAGCTATGATTCAATTAGTGGGTATAAGCGCCGACATTCTCAGGATCGACCGCATCATGTAGAGCCGCATTCAGACCACTCGCTACAATATTTGCGATGCCTTCAATAAATTCATCGATTTCCTTAGGTGTAACGATCAAATCATGCCCAAGTGGCTCAAGCACTTCCTTCACTAGTGACAATCGCTCCTGCTCAGAAATATCGTCCAGCATCCCCATGATTTCCTTAGTGTGACCAGCCCCTTGCCCGAAATGATTCTTCATCATCTCCAGCACATTATTTACAATGGTCGAAGCATAGCAAACTGTGGGAACACCAATGGCAATACAAGGGACACCCAGAATTTCCTGCGTCAATCCGCGTCGCTTATTGCCAATTCCCGAACCGGGGTGGATTCCGATATCGGCAATTTGAATCGTCGTATTGATACGCTCCAGCGAACGGGATGCCAGCGCATCAATGGCAATGATGAGATCCGGTTTGGTACGATCCACGATCCCCTGCACAACTTCACTCGACTCGATACCGGTCAATCCTAGTACCCCGGGAGCAATAGCACTTACCTTGCGATAACCAGGAGAGACCTGATCCGGCACTAGTTCATAAAACTGCCGAGTAATGAGCGCGTTCTCCACCACCAGCGGANNCCAACGATCAGCACAGATGCATCCTTACCAATCCCAATCCTGGTCAGGAAGTCCTCGAATTCGCGAGCTAAGACTTCAGCTACCTTTTGCTGTAATCCAGTATCTCCACCACGCAGTGCTGGTACCTCAAGCGTGACATAGTTTCCAATTGCGCGCCCTATAGCCTGTGATCCGGCAGCGTTAGCTACACCAAGCCGGGTAACTTTTATCCCATCTGACTCTTCTACTTCTTCGTTCACACCAGGGATTGGCGTCCTTTGTGGACCTTGGGCCATTTCCTTCGCCTCTAACGCCAAGTCCGTGCGCACCGAATATAGCTGCAGATCCGGTTCCATTGTTATACCAGCCTCCTTAAAAGTTTTGTGAGCATATACNNAGTTTTGTGAGCATATACTTCCTTGAGTTACTTCGATCAAAACTTGCTTCGTAAGCGATACTTAGTTTTGTGAGCATATACTTCCTTGAGTTACTTCGAACACAACTCGCATCGTAAGCGCTACTTAGTTTTGTAAGCATACACTTCGGATTAAGTTACTTCGAACAAAACTCAAATCGTTAGCTTCTGCCTATGCTCTTTTGTCGATAGTGTGCGAGAGAAAGCCACTGTTTATGCAGGTAAAGATGGTTTAATTTGAAAGCTTTAAGTATTGCTTTTTGCTACCGGTCATGCTAAACTATTTTAAGTTGTGAATCATTTGATAATGATTTCGAATGTCTTACAGGAGGTGAATGCAATGCCAAATATTAAATCCGCGGTTAAACGCGTAAACACGAACGAAAAACGCCGTGCACTGAACGCTTCCCAAAAATCCGCGCTTCGTACAGCTGTGAAAACTGCTGATGTAGCACTGACAGGTACGGAAGTTGAAACTGCTCAAGCTGCTTTCCAAGCTGCTTCCAAAAAGCTGGACAAGGCCGTAACTAAAGGTCTGGTTCATAAAAATGCGGCTGCCCGCAAAAAATCCCGCTTGGCGAAGAAATTGAACGCTCTTAAGGCTCAAGCCTAGGACGACATTCATAATGAGCAATTGAAGAACCTGACCGCTATGTTTCATACGGTTGGGTTTTTTTGTGTCTACTATTATTATCAATAGTTTTCTATAAACATGTAGTTGAACCGTTTCTTCACTCCTCTTTTAAAATCACAAAAAAACCGCTCTTTGATAAAATGGAGGTATTACCCAACCATTTCAAAAGGAACGGTTTCACTTCAAATTCCAATCATTTCGTTCAAGCACCTAACCGCAGCATAAACAGCTCCAGACCAAGCACTTTGTCTATAGCTCCTGTCTTCATCTTATAATCCAGATCAGCCAGTGCACTTAAAATTTGCCGCAGACGTTCACTTGAGAACTTATGGGCCTGCTCACCTGCAAGCTTAACAGCATAAGGATGAAGTCCGATCTGCGAAGCAATCTGACCTTGCGAATAACTATGTGCTGATAAATCCTTAACCTGCAAAATAATTCGGAACTGCCGCGCAATCAGCGCAGCAATCTTAATCGGTTCTTCTCGCTGTTTCAACAGCTCATATAGCGTATCAAGCGCCTTGTCCAGACGCAGATTAGCGATATCCTCAACAAGCGTGAACACATTTTGTTCCGTTCCGCGGTGCACCAGACTCTCTACAGCTTCTGCGTCCACGGTTCCACCCCTACCAGCGAACAAACAAAGCTTGTCCATTTCCGCAGATAAGCCCTGCAAACCTGTCCCTGCATTGGTTATAAGAATCTCCGCGGTGCCAGGTGCCATCGCACAACCTCGCTCACGAATCCCTTTCTCCACCCAGCGCAGCAGTTCTTCTGCCCCTAGCGGGTTGAAGGCTAATACCGTCCCCGCCGATTTAACAGTCTTCACAATTTTCTTACGCTCGTCCAGCTTGTCATTATTCACCATAAAGACGATCACACTGAAATCTACAGGATGCTGCAAATAATCACTTAAAATATCTATACGATGCTCAAGTTTGGCATTTTCTTTTCCCGCTGTAAATAACGATGCGTCCCGCACCAGCAATAATTTACGTTCTACCATAAAAGGTACAGTCTCAGCTTCTTCTACCACAGCCTGCACCGGCGTCTCAGAGAGATCAAAGGGAATAACCGCAAAATCACGATCCTCTTTGGCAATCAGCTGGTCTTCCAGCAATGCCGCGAATTCATTCATTCGAAATTTTTCACTGCCGTACAAAAGGTACAGCGGTGAGATTTTCCCTTGTTTGATTTCTTTTATCGCCGTTTTGGCATCCATTCCGCCACTTCCTTTTCCATTCATCTAGCCCAATTTGCCCAGAGTCTTATTGTAGCAAAAAAAGCGACATAAATGCACATGCAAAAACGGAGAAACTCTGGCAGCCATGGCCAAAGCCCCTCCGTTTAAGCGGCGCATCTATATAAACGTCGGAGTGAGAAGCCCTAGAAACTTCCCATCCGACGGTCATACCGATGTTCTGCAAATCCTATACTTTCTAGTTCCTGTCCGGTTGCTATAGTATATTCCGAAACTTCGAAAAATGTTCCAACCTCACTTTAATTTGTTGACAATGAAGTTGGTGTACTCTCTGGTGTTGCCGATGGCGACGCAGCTGGAGTAGAAGAGGTAATCCCTGCTTTTTGCACAGTGTACACCTTGGTAGTATTAACACCATCTTTCTCCGTCACATACGTGAACTGCGAGCTATCCGCCGACCATTCTCCAGAAATCCAATTTCCCTCTAATGGATAAGAAGTCACTGCTATCCTATCTTCCACTGAGCCTTCGGGTGAATTCTTATAAATAACAAGCTGTAATCCAGCAAACTCAACCGCATAATGCCCATCAGAAGAAGTCCAAGTCTGCACATTAGAATCATTAGAATCCATAGCAATGTTAAAGCCCATAGCTTCTTTTCTAAAGTCATTAGCAATATCTAATGATTCCTCCGTAGGTGGCGCTGAATCAGCTGCGATCCTTTTATCTATAGAAGCAGGTTGATCCTTCGTATCAGGTTTGGACTGATGATTACTAGTGTCGCTAACATCCGGGGTTTGAACTTTCGTTACAGTATCCGGCTTCGGCGTCATAATCTTCTCAGTAGGATTGGGCTTCACATTATTAGTTGGTTCTGGTATCGACCGTCCTCCAGATCCAGCATTAATTTCTGTTGGAGAAGTCGGCATCGAAGCAGGGTCCAACGGCCCCATCACTCTGTCTAATGCAGCGTTATCCTCATTCACACCAGATGCAGCTGGTAGAGCCCCGGAATCCGTTCCGCTATTAGCAGGCGCAGCCTCATCTGAATTAGCAGAAGTAGAAGTTTGAGCTTGCGATTCAATAGCCATATTATTAGCACTATCGCTGGTCGCTTTACTACTATCCTGCATCATTTGTTCTACCTCTGCCCCGGGCATTTTATCCGGCATATTAAAAATAGCTATCCCTAATATTACGGCAGCTGCGATAGCACCAATGCCTGTCCGTGTTGCTATAGAGGTTCCCTTGGAAGGTTTACCGCGGGAGCTTTCACGTGAAAATGGAACTACAACTGGCTCCTCGGTTCTCATAGCGCTTTGTTCACGACTGCTTCGATCCAATTCTGCAAGCTGAGGTAAAATAGAGTCAACCAGACTAAACGGGGGTTTCACGTCTGGCAACTGCTCCAATTCATTGGAGAGAAGTGTCAGCCGCTCAAAGACTTCCGCGCAGGAAGGACAATTATCGATATGACGGAACATTTCAACAATCTCATCTTGGCTCAAATCTTTGTCTAAATAGCGGTGCATCCATTCCATCACCTCCGCGCATTTCATCCCGATACACCACCTTTCTGGTACTCCTGAAGTCTATTCTGCAGCTGCTGTCTGGCCCTAAACAGGTAAGATTTCACTGTATTCAAAGGCAAATCCAGGCAGTCTGCAATCTCGTTGTAAGAAAAATCTTGTAAATAGCGCAGGACGATGACTGTCCGATGATGCTCGGGCAATTGATCAATCGCTTCACGTATATCCTCGGCTAAATAAGAGGATAGAACCTCACGTTCCACATTGTGTTTATCCTGAAACACCATTTCGTGCTCATCAATAGAAACTGTAGGTTTAGTTCTTCTGAATTTATCAATGCAAATATTGGTAACGATTCGCTGAACCCACGTTTTGAACTGGGCCTTTTCCTCATATGAACCGATTTTGGTATAAACCCGGATCAAGGCCTCCTGAGATGCATCCAGCGCATCTTGTTCATTATGCAAAATGTAGAAGGCGGTCTTATATACATGCCCTTCAATTTCTCGCAATAGGGTGATTAGAGCGTCGCGATCGCCCGCTTGAGCGGCTCTGATGAGTCCCTGCTCCACCACGAAGGTTCCCCCTCTCTATGCAATCTTACTGACGCGCAAGACTGCGAATTTGTTGCAACCCTGTAATTAATATTTTTAGAATACCAAACTTTTCTTAAAACGTCATGTTAAGCCATCTTTATACAGCGCTATCGCGCATTACGCAGCCAATAATTCCTACTAAGCATACAGGGGAAACTTCAATCATTCAAATACTCTTTTGGATAACTTTGTAACAAAAATAACACAAGTATAAACGCCTTCAGTGTCCCTATAAGGACGCTAAGCGTTTAGGTAAGAAATATCTCCCATTTCCAAAAGAAACGGCTTATCCTCTCGTCGGAAAAGAAGCCGTCAGTTAATAAGCAATAACCTCACAATCGAGCACTTAACTCTATTTATATAACACAATTTTGCAGAGCATGAACACCGCGTAGTTGTCCCTAGTTTCATCATCCACAACATACGCTTCTCCATTCTCAAAAATATGAGGGTTATTGTAATTTCGCTCTAATCTATAGATCTGGCCTTCCGTTACCTTACAACCCTGGAATGCCGACTCAATTTCTACGTATTCGGCATCCTCTTCGTCAGCTGCTTGATACAGCCTTTTATCATGATAAGCAGGCATATACTCACTCCCGGTCGGATAATAAACTATTCCAATTCATTGACGTTAGTCAAGCATCACGACTCTTCTACTTTATAGTTTATTGTCTTTGTCCTCATTCTATACTTTGCAAAAAACATATAACGCAATGAAGATGAGGTTAGCAGAAAATAATATAAAAAAAGGCTGTATAACTGACATTTGTCAGCTATACAGCCTTCAATAATCCATCTATTCGAAATTAAGAAACAAACAATTAAATACCTTTTACCTCTTTAAACTTAGCCACATACTGAGCCGCAAGATCGGTAATTTGATCATATCGACCATCCTTCGCCGGTGCAGTCAAATTGCCTCCAATGCCAACAGCTATACAGCCGTTCGCAATCCATTTCTCCATATTATTCAGATCCACGCCACCTGTTGGCATAATGTNNGGCATAGGGCCTTTAACCGCTTTCACATAATCCGGACCAAACGCACTGCCAGGGAACAGCTTAAGCACATCCACACCAAACTTCAATGCTTCCTTCATTTCATTTAATGTCATGCAGCCAGGCATGTACGGAATACCATAAAGATTACACATTTTAGCTGTCTCTGCTTCAAAAGAGGGACTGACCACAAATTCCGAGCCTGCAAGAATGGCTATTCTCGCCGTTAATGGATCAAGTACAGTTCCTGCTCCAATCACTGCGCGATCTCCGTACTCCGCTACCAATCGTTTAATCGCCACATCCGCATCCGGAGTAGTAAAAGTTACCTCAATATTATTCAAACCGCCTTCGATACAAGCAACGGACATTTTAAAAGCTTCCTCAGCACTATCAGAACGAATAACGGCTACAACTCCAACGGACGCTACATTCTGCAATACTTTCATTTTCTTCATCAGTAGACTCCCTTTCATTTGATACGATCATAGATGAATATGAAACACTAATTTAGATAAACTTTTTTATTAAATTTACTAATCATTACGATATAATCTATAATCAGATAGTAATAACAATACGGTTAACAGTCAATATATATTTCTGGATATAGAGATATTAATTTATCTAAAAGACCAACAAACTCTTATATAATAAGGATTTATATCTTATTTGTTTTCTTTTATCCAAAACACAATTTGGATTAACAATCATTCTTTTATTGTACAAAACCGATTTATGTGATAATTTCAAGTTACACATCATTATACTGGGATAAATTCATTACCCTAGGAGGAACTCAAATGAGTAAACAGCTGGATACCGTCACTTTCGGGGAGCCGATGGCGATGTTTTATGCGAATGAAACGGGTCCCCTGCATGAAGTATTTTCGTTCTCCAAAGCGTTGGCAGGTGCAGAGAGCAATGTAGCTACAGGCTTATCGCGCTTAAATCATCCTACAGGTTATGTTACCAAGCTTGGCGAAGATAACTTTGGTCATTTCATTGCTCAAGCAATGAAGAAAGAAAACATTGATACCGCCAACATTACTTTTACTAAAGAAAATTCAACGGGTATGTTAATCAAATCAAAGGTTGTTACTGGCGATCCTAAAGTCGAATACTTCCGCAAAAATTCGGCTGCCTCCAAGCTTAGTCTGATTGATTTTGACGAGGCATATTTTAATGCTGCAGGACATTTGCATGTAACAAGCATCTCCTCCGCCTTATCCAAGAGCTGTCATGAATTCTCTATTCACGCTATGGAGTTTATGAAGAGACAAGGAAAGACGGTCTCTCTCGATCCAAACCTGCGCCCTAGCTTATGGCCGAATACGGAAACGATGGTGAACACGATCAATGATCTGGCTACACGCTGTGATTGGTTCCTTCCGGGACTCGGTGAAGGCAAAATCCTTACAAGTCTGAATACGCCAGAAGAGATTGCAGACTATTATCTGGCGCGTGGCGTTAGCTTAGTCGTCATCAAGCTTGGACCTGAAGGCGCTTACTATAAATCCGCTGAAGGAGAAGGTTATGTAGACGGGTTTAAGGTAGAGCAGGTCGTTGATACTGTAGGTGCAGGTGATGGATTTGCCGTTGGTGTAATCAGTGCGATGCTGGAAAAGCTTCCGATTGCCGAGGCCGTCAAACGTGGCAATGCGATCGGTGCGTTAGCCGTCATGCCGCCTGGCGATATGGATGGACTTCCGACCCGTGAAGAGCTTGCGAAGTTTATGCAGCAGGAGGTTTAAGCACATAGATTTAATATGGGACTCACAACCTCCAGGCATTCGCTCATGATCAGCCTTATCCCATCTTTAACCACTATCGGCTGTACAAATGGGAGTCCGCATTTCTGGGGCTTTTCTGGGGCTTTCCGAGGCTTTCCGAGGCTTTCTGGGGCATTTATGCCCCGCTTTCTGCTCCTTCTCAGTCTCAATCCCTGGTATAGGGAATTCCTCCCTTTAATTTTACGTTTTAGTCTATAAATCGAAGGATATAGGGAAAACCTCCTTATAATTCATCGGATTTTGACTTATTTCGGGTTTTATCCGAATTTATATGGAGGAATTCCCTATACTCATTGAGAACAAACGGAATTCTTATAATTATAGGGAGTAATTCCCTATCATCCCGAATCCCTCCACTCACATCGCACAATGAAAATGTTATCCCCTTATTCATCCATACCTTTCACTGAACTAAGAAATCCTGCAAACATGCAGCTTTTTCGCCGGCTATAATTACTGATTAGTTAAACATCTGCATCCTTGAGCTGCCCCGTGCTATTTAGCCCTTGATCAATCCTTAGATTTACGTAAAAAAATGCCGTCTCACAGTTGAACTGTGGAACGGCATTTTTTTATATTTTTATAGCCTATGCTTATTTATAAGACTTCACGGACTGCCCTTGTTGCAAGGTCGGCGGAAAACGATAAGTGATAGGAACGGAAGCGCCCTTATCCTCGATACTAGAGAGTATAATCTTAGCAGCTAGCATGCCCATTTCATAAGCAGGCTGACGAATCGTCGTAATGACCGGATTATAAATTTGCGCGAACTCCGCATCATCTATACCGATGACAGATAATTGTTCTGGAATAGCGATGGCATTCCGATTCGCATATTTCAGGATCTCTGCTAGTGTGATATCATTCGTAGCCAATAGCGCTGTCGGAGGTTCCGGCAACGCTAAAAGGCGCTTTAGCCCTGTAGCTAATTCTTCTTTTGGCACACTACAAATATACTCCTCACGCAGTATTAAGCCCGCTTCTTCCATCGCTTTTTTATAACCACTGATCCGCTCTTTACGAGGGGTAATAGCATGCTCACCTAGCGGGAGGGAGACCAGAGCAATTCGCTCATGTCCTTGCTGTGTCAGCTGTCCCACACCTATCTTGGCCGCCATTTCATTGTCGAGCAACAAACTCTGCGTGGTGATTCCATCTACCAGACGATCCATAAATACTAGCGGAAAATCGGCCTCGATCAGTCGGCTGTAGGCAGATGGATTGTTCCCGGTCGGAAAAATAATCAAACCGTCCACCTGGCGGGCGACTAAGGTTTCGACGTACTTGCTTTCTTTTTCCGCATTCTCATCGGCATTGCATATGATTACTTGGATTCCGTGTTGCTGCAGCTCGTTCTCGATCGCCCGAATACACTGGATAGACAGCGAATAATCGATATTAGCAACGATGATTCCGACCATATGCGTCCGATTCTGCTTCAGACTGCGTGCAAGTCCATTCGGTTGATAATTGAGCTCCTCGATCACAGCCTCGATCCGATTCTTCGTCGCTTCACTCATATATTTAAAACGTTTATTCAAAAATTGGGAGACTGTGCTCTTCGACACTCCCGCTTTTTGAGCCACATCATCAATCGTTAACTTCTTCATCACTTTGGCTCCACTCTTCTCAAAAGAAAATACTTTATCAAAAAGTATAGCTTTTATTGGGTGAATTATCTACTGGGGAGCAGTTCGACTATTATAATCTTCAAGAATCTCCTTTTGTTGCTCTTCCGATAAAATTGCCCACTCTTCGTTCTATTGCACAAAGTGTACGCCTGTTGATTAGCTAAAA
>DJUJ01000123.1:10201-10469 GCA_002438345.1 Paenibacillus sp. UBA6285 | reverse complement strand
TAACACGATGGTATGCGAAGAAGAGACAACGCAGAAGATGGATGGGTTCGCTGTCGGAGGTTAAGTATATTTCCAACAAGTATGGACTAAAAACGCTATTGTAATCCGCATGCACATGAATGACGAACATCGGAAAGCCGTATGAGGGAAAACCTCATGTACGGTTTGATGAGGAGGGGCTGAAAAAAAACTCAGCCCTTTACTCTAGATCATCCTTATGCTTTGCTTAAAGGAAAACATGAGATTCTTTAAACGAAAGATGATGAAA
>DJUJ01000123.1:9732-10070 GCA_002438345.1 Paenibacillus sp. UBA6285 | reverse complement strand
ATGGGACAACGTATAATAACCCCAATGATCGCTGTTATGGTTTCGAAGCGGCTTGGGATTGGAACAACGATTAATATTGGGACAAAAACGGGTAAGAGTATATATTACAGCCTCTTTGTATTCGTTGCATTGCTTTTGACAATTTCAGCTTACCAAGAGGCGGAAGAACAAATGACGTAGCGACGGATACAGTAGCTAGACTGAACGTACTTATTCGGAGTTGCTGAAAGGGAGTGGGAATTATCATTGAATTTAAAATAAATCGTATGAAGTAGACCCCTATTGTGATAGAATAATCTAGTTGTCCTAGTTTCCGGAAATCAACTCCATTCCAGCCA
>DJUJ01000123.1:6063-9657 GCA_002438345.1 Paenibacillus sp. UBA6285 | reverse complement strand
GAAACCTTAAAGATTTTACACAATAATCATCATTTTTTGTCGGTTTTTATTGATTTGTTCAAAAAAATTATGTATAATCAGCCTTGTTGATTTTGCAAATGGAATTTTAGGAGGTTTTTATTTTGGGAAAAGCGTTAATTATTGGCGCTGGCGGTGTTTCCAGTGTTGTTGTTCACAAATGCTGCCAGAACCCGGATGTATTTGAAGAGATCTGCATAGCTAGCAGAACTGTCTCTAAATGTGACGCTCTGAAAGATAAATTAGCCGGAGGCCGCACGAAGATTTCTACTGCTCAGGTCGATGCAGATAATACGGACGAAGTCATTGAACTGATCAAGAACTTTGAGCCGGATGTCGTTATTAATGTCGCTCTCCCATATCAGGACCTGACGATCATGGATGCGTGCCTGGCAACAGGAGTGCACTATGTAGATACTGCCAACTATGAACCACAAGATACAGCGAAATTTGAATACTCTTGGCAGTGGGCTTACAAAGAAAGATTCGAAAAAGCAGGCCTTACCGCGTTGCTTGGTAGTGGATTTGACCCAGGTGTAACGGGTGTGTTCACGGCTTACGCGCAAAAGCACTATTTTGATGAGATTCACACCATTGATATTGTAGACGCCAACGCTGGCGATCACGGATATCCATTTGCAACAAACTTTAATCCTGAAATCAATATTCGTGAAATTACAGCCAATGGCCGCTATTTCGAGAATGGCGAGTGGATTGAAACTGCCCCACTTTCCGAGAAAAAAGTATACGATCTTCCGGAAATTGGACCGAAGGATATTTATCTTTTGTATCATGAAGAATTGGAATCTTTGTCCGTTAACATCAAGGGCGTGAAAAAGATCCGTTTCTGGATGACTTTCTCACAGAACTACCTGACACACCTGAAAGTGCTTGAGAATGTTGGTATGACTTCTATCGAGCCTATCATGTATGAAGGTAAAGAGATCGTTCCTCTTCAATTTTTGAAAGCTATTTTGCCGGACCCAGCTTCCCTGGGACCAAGAACAAAAGGCAAAACTAACATTGGATGTATCATCCAAGGAACCAAAGACGGAAAGCCAAAAACTTATTATGTGTACAATGTTTGCGATCATGAAGAGTGCTATGCAGAGGTTGGCTCCCAAGCCATTTCCTACACTACAGGCGTTCCTGCAATGATCGGAGCTATGTTAATTATAAAAGGTATCTGGAAGAAACCAGGCGNNCGTATTCAACGTTGAAGAGTTCGATCCAGATCCATTCATGGAAGCTTTAAATAAACATGGTCTGCCTTGGCAAGAAGATTTCTCGCCAACGCTGCTTGACTAAGGCGCGCGAAATGGATATAGATATCAGCGCAGTCCCGTCACCGTGTTACCTTGTAGATGAAAGATTGCTTACGCGTAATCTTGAGATTATGAATTCTGTACAGGAACGCACTGGAGCTAAGATTTTGCTCGCGCAAAAAGGATTCTCCATGCATTCCTTGTATCCCCTAGTTGGGAAGTACTTGCATGGCGTAACTTCCAGCTCCTTGTTCGAAGCCAGACTTGGTTATGAAAAGATGGGCAAAGAAGTTCACGTCTACGCACCTGCTTATATAGAAAGTGAATTCGATGAGTTGCTTGAATACTCCGATCACATTGTGTTCAATTCTTTTGATCAGTGGAATAGATTCAAGGATCGCGTTAAGAATGCACCAAAGCACATAAGCTGCGGCATTCGAGTGAATCCGGAATATTCCGAGATTGAAGTTCCGCTGTATGATCCGTGCTACAATTATTCCAGAATGGGAGTAACCCTCCCTAACTTCAGACCGGAAGAGCTTGAGGGCATTGATGGATTACATTTCCATACGATGTGTGAACAGAATTCGGATACACTAGAGCGTACGCTTAAGGTAGTCGAAGAGAAGTTCGGACCTTATCTTAAAGGCATGAAATGACTTAATTTCGGTGGCGGTCATCATATTACACGTCCTGATTATGATCTGGAGACCCTTGTCCGCTGCATTCTGCATATGAAAGAGACCTATGGTGTGGAAATCTATCTGGAGCCGGGTGAGGCAGTTGCTCTCAATACTGNNGATGCATAACGGAATGGACATTGCGATTCTCGATACCTCGGCAGAGTGCCACATGCCGGACGTACTGGCTATGCCTTACCGTCCGAACATTATCGATGCTGGACAACCTGGAGAATATCCTTATACGTACAGATTAGGTGGGATGACTTGCCTAGCTGGAGATGTTATTGGAGATTATTCCTTCAAGGAGCCTTTGAAATACGGCGATAGACTCGTATTCCTCGATATGGCGCATTATTCCATGGTGAAGAACCATATGTTTAACGGCGTGAATCTGCCTTCCATTGTTAGTTACAATGAAGAAGAGGGAATCAAAGTAATCAAACAGTTCGCTTTCGAAGATTTCAGCGAACGTTTATCTTAATATAAAAAAAAGGTGCCTCCTTTAGATAGAGGCACCTTTTTTTATTGCTCCTTATTGCATCGTGATGGCGATACGCTCCTCCTGCGGGAGCCACTCGACGCTGGCTCCGAGTTGTTCACTAATAAAGCGAAGCGGCAGATACATCGAACCGTTTACGATGAAAGGCAGTGTAGGAAGATTCACAGATTTATTGTTCACCAAGGTCGCTCCAGTTACACTGTTAATACTGATGGCGAGAGCCGGTTTATCTGTAGCGGTTCGTGTGATCATAATTTGTTTATCTATTGTTTTCGCTGCTGTAATGTTCTCTTTATAGGTAATTGTGGCACCTAATTTTTCGAAGAGTGATCGAAGGGGGACAAAATTTTGACCGTTTCGAGTAATAACTCCATTTGAGAGAGAGATAGATTCTCCGTTTAAGGAGATCGAAATAGGCTTTTGCACTGGAACGGGGGCATCATGGCTGAATTCATAGTCGCCGTAGCCCAGCTGTGCCTCTTTATTGACGCCCCAGCCCCAGAGTGAGCCGTCTTTCTTTTGCATGATGATGTGTCGTGCACCTTTCTTTATGTTACTAACTTCTGTTTCGAGAAGTGTGAATTTTGAATCAGCGGGTATTGTTTCACTTCCGATAGAAGTCTGGTAGAAGTTTCCTTCCCCAGTTAATGCAACAATAGTACGTTCTACGATGTAAGCATCGACAACATTTTTGATCCCTTTTAGCAAAATCGGTGATTGTTCATGATAGATTGTTCCATCAGAGTAACCTGTAATCGTAGCGCCCCAGAACCATAATTGGGATGCCCCATCTATTGCTAATAGGCTGTTCTGATTTCCTTTTAAACTCTTGATATTACTGATTCCATTGAAGCGTGTCGCAGATAGATTTATTGGAGCTTCAGGATTTTTGTAATAATCTAGGACAGGCCAACTCCATACGGAGCCGTCCTTCTTAAGTGCAAGATTGTTTTTGATTTGAATAATATCCGTTAAATTCTGGATTGTTTCGAAGCTTTCAAAGTCATCTCGCGTAGTGGATACAGTTCCATCCTTCTTTAAGAACACGTATCGTGTCCAGCTCTTATGAAGATCGGACTCATAATAACCACCTATAGCTGCCACGTTATCGACGCCGGAAACCAGTGTG
>DJUJ01000123.1:5565-6028 GCA_002438345.1 Paenibacillus sp. UBA6285 | reverse complement strand
AATATGCCGATGTTCTCCATTGCCAGACTGAAAGGTCTTTTTTCATTACATATTGAGAATTAAAGTATGCTTGTACCTCATTCAGGTCATGGATTTGAGTAGGGACGGAACGATTGCCTCCCCATACCCAGAATGAACCATCCGTTTTGGTCAGATAATCCGCTCCATACGAAGTGAGGTTGGTAGTCGTGGCCGTTTTCTCTGCTGAAGCTGCGCTTACGTTAGAGGCGAGGCTTAATACTAGAAGAGCACTAACTATGCTGAGCCATTTTTTCATAGGAATACCTCTCTTTTTCTTATTTGTTTTTTCAATATGTTTACACTATAAACCATTATCTTACAATTGGACGCTCGAACTACTGAAAAAGTTTCTTCATAATTACACACTCACAGGAAAGGTCTCATGTGATACAATAATTTAGTCTGTTTTTTAAAAAAATAAAAGAAAGTATAAGTTTCACAC
>DJUJ01000123.1:344-5548 GCA_002438345.1 Paenibacillus sp. UBA6285 | reverse complement strand
GCCGAAGGCGTTTATGCTTGATCAGCTATTGAAGGGTTCGTATCTGAGGAGGAAGTCAGCGTCAATGAAACATGCACCGTTTATTGCAGTGGAAGGCCCAATCGGGGCTGGAAAAACAACATTAGCTTCTATGCTAGCAGAGGAATTAAATTTACCGATCATTAAAGAGATTGTCGATGAGAATCCGTTTCTGGCTAAATTTTATGAGAACATGGACGATTGGAGTTTTCAACTGGAGATGTTTTTTCTCTGTAATCGGTATAAGCAGCTTGAAGTTACCGTGACGCAGTACATAGATAAAGGGAACCCGGTCATTTCGGATTACCATATTTATAAGAACCTCATCTTTGGAGAACGAACGCTGAATGGAACGAAACGTGAAAAATATCGGCAAATTTATCATGTGCTTACGGATGACCTACCAAAGCCGAATATTATTCTCTATATTAAAGCTAATTTAGATACGTTATTAACCAGGATTGAAAAGCGTGGGCGGCCCTTTGAAGAGGGAATGGATACTGCGTATTTGGAGCAATTAATTAAAGATTATGATGACGCGATGGCCTCTCTAACGATTCAGGAGCCTTCGACCGTAATTATTACCATTGATGGAAATGCAGTCGATTTCGTGGAGAATCCAGAACACTTCACTGAAATTGTCTCTTATATAAAGGAGCTAATGAAATGAATTCATATCATATCCCGGAAAACGCGATAATTACCGTGGCTGGAACTGTCGGGGTGGGGAAATCCACACTAACAGATGCTTTGGCTAAAAGGCTTAATTTTCAAACCTCGCTAGAGCAGGTCGATCACAATCCTTATCTCGAAAAGTTCTATCATGATTTTGAGAGATGGAGCTTTCACCTGCAAATCTATTTTCTAGCTGAACGTTTTAAAGAGCAGAAGAAGATGTTCGAACTGGGCGGTGGTTTTGTTCAGGACCGTTCCATCTATGAGGATACCGGTATTTTTGCGAAAATGCATGCAGATCAAGGAACGATGTCCAAAACGGATTATGAAACCTACACTAGCTTGTATGAAGCTATGGTTATGACGCCGTACTTCCCGCACCCTGATGTGCTGATTTACATTGAAGGCAGCCTGCCTTCCATCCTGACGCGAATTAATGAACGTGGCCGCGAGATGGAAATTCAAACGGATGTTTCCTACTGGGAGCATATGCATGGCAGATATTCAAAATGGATTAACGAGTTTACANNTCTGAACATTGATGATTATGATGTAAATGATGAGACTTCGATGTCGGATATTCTTATGAAGGTTGGCGAGCGATTCGTAAGCCTATCGATAAAAAATAATAAGCGATGATCAGAAGCAGCGCCTGGAGTTTGGGTGCTGTTTTTTTGTTCGAACAAATTTTGGAAAAATTCGGAATTTCCATTTGACTTCAATTCGGAGTTGAAGCAAAATAAGAGGGAGATGATGTAAATTTGAATTTTTCGGGGAGAATTGTACATGAATAATAAATCAGGTCGTCATTCCTTCCGAGAGCGACTGGATCATATGGTGGGTAAGCTTCGTACGGATATCCTAAGTGGAGTACTACAGCCAGGTGCTTATCTGCCAGCAGAGAGTACGCTAGCCAAACAATTTGAGTTAAGTAATAAATCGGTCAGGAGAGGGCTGGATGTGTTAGTCCAAGAAGGTCTTATCGTCAAAATCGACCGTGTCGGAAGCAAGGTTTTGGAATCCGTGCAGGAGAGAATCCGTATTCATTTTGGCTGCAGTGCCTCGCTGTCCAAGGACTTTCTGCTGGATGATCTAATTGGTGAATTTCATCGACTGCATCCCGGTATTCATATTCTTCCGCTGGCGCTGAATGATTTTGACCATGTGAATTCTGCCGTAGAGATGATCAATAATGGGATGCTTGATGCCGTATCGCTGAATAGCACGCAATTTCAGGAAATGGCCGAAAATGGCTCGGCTGAGCTACTGGAATCGCTTGATCCTGATCCTGAATTATATACAATCGCGACGGAAGCTTTCTATCATGAAGAGCAGTTGTATGCTTATCCGATTTCCTTCTCCCCTGTGGTGCTGTGCTACAACAAGGCCCATTTTCGGGAAGCAGATCTTCCTGAGCCGGATAGCTATTGGACCTGGGATGACTTGATTGAGGCGGCTCGTCAGTTGGCAGAGAAACGTGGACGCCATGCCATTTATTTTGTGCCTGCTTCAGAGAACCGTTACTCTGTATTCCTGCTGCAGAGCGGGATTCAAACCGTGGCAGACGGGACCGAGCACCGTACACTTAGTCCGGAGACGGCAAATAGTCTCAGTGTGTATCGNNATTTCTTTGTTTGTCCAAGAACAAGTTTCCATGATTCTGACGACCTTTTTTAATTTAAATGAATTCAAGGCGTTAACACTGGATTATGATCTTGCGCCGTTACCTAGGCTGAAAACAAAAGATCCGCAGAAGACATTACTGGTCACGATCGGAGCGGCTGTGGTCGGGAATTCACGACAGAAGGAAGCGGCTCGTCAATTCGTTAACTTCGTTGCTTCCGTAGAAGCACAGAAAATTATTCGGGAACGCACAGTAAGTATTCCAGCTCGGAAGCGGATCGCTGAGATGAGCACTGTGGATCATTTAAATCGTCCTTCGAGATATCTGATGTACAGAGAGTTATTTCCAACCTTCTCCTATCTTAAAGATTTAGGACTTCCCATAGCTGTTCTAAAAAGCTTTCGTAAATTGTTGAACGCTTATTGGTCAAAGATGATTGATGAGGAAACGCTTCATGAGGAATTGAGTCTCTTAATCTCGGAACAGGATGTTGCCGATCAGAAGGTTTAAAAGGCGTGTTTCTGCGATGGATGTTCTCGGTAGAATAAATGTAAAGCGTGATAATGGTGCTGGTGGGCCATTATTACGCATTTTTTTAAATAAAAGCAAGCTGGAGTTGTATATTGTGCCTAATCTATATGAGATCAGAGATGGTTTATTTAAAGCAGTTAAATACGAGTAATTTTGTAAGCGTTTTCTATTAAATTTGAGGGGTTTCAACATTTTACGACAGGTACATGTTATATAAGATTACGCTTATTAGAGATATTTCTTATTATTATATTGACATCATGTAGGCTGGAAAATATAATGAAATACATCAGATGTATATCAGATTAGCGAAATGGGAGATCTGATACTCTGATATGTAAATCAAAAAGAAGTCAGAACAGATGTTTTCGTCTAATTTAAGTAGAAAAAAGGCTAATGAAAGGAGGATATCCACTGTAAGAGGTAATTTTCAAAATGATTACTCATTTAAAAATTTATTAATGTATCTTTGATTCCTTCTGGCTGATGTTAGTGAATATATCATAATGATTATCTTATTTTTTAGTTATTAATAGGGGGTTGAATTATGAATGTTGCTAAAAGGAGATTAGTTCTGTTGCTGCCTGTCTTGTTGTCACTAGCTACACTCGTATCTGCTTGCGGTGGTTCGAATACTAAGACGGGCAATACCGCAGATCCTACTGCGGAGGTTCAGAAGGCTACACAAGCTCCCGCTAAGGAAGGTAAAACAGTAGGCGGGCTTCAGCTCCCGATTGTCTCAGATAAGCTTGAATTGTCACTTTGGTCACCCAGCGGCGGCAATTTCAGAGGAACTAATTTTAATGAGAAATTATCCTTTCAGCAAATGGAAGAGAACACCAACATTCATATCGACTTTCAGCATAGTACGGAAGCCAGTGCGGAAGCCTTCAGCCTATTAATGTCATCTGGCAAGCTGCCGGACATCATCTACAATGATCTGTGGGGCACGGATTCCGGAAAATATGGTACACAAGGCGCGCTGCTTCCTCTGGAAGATTTAATTGAGAAAAATGCGCCAAACTTCAAGAAAATCCTCGACGACAACCCGGACATCCGGGGACAAATCACTTCGCCTGAAGGCCACATTTTTTACCTACCTAATCTCGTTCTTGATTCACAGGATCTCACTCAAATGTTCCCGCAAGTGCGGAAAGACTGGATCGATAAGCTGGGTCTATCTATGCCGGAAACTACGGAAGATTGGTATAACATGCTCAAGGCATTTAGGGAGCAGGATGCCAACGGAAATGGCAAGAAGGATGAAATTCCACTAGTTACAGTCAACTTGGAAAATATCATGATGTTATTCGCCCCTGCTTTTGGCGTCGACTACGGCTTCTTCGTGGATAATGGTCAAGTAAAATATGGCCCGAACGATCCAAGATTCAAGGATGTCGTAACCTATCTGCACCGTCTTTACGATGAACAATTGCTTGACCCGAATTATCTGGTAGATACCACATTCCAGACGCTGACTGAGAAGGTGACTACCGATGTGGCAGGGGCATGGTTTGGTTGGTCTGGTTCCTACATGGGGAACTTTACTACCCTAATGGAGAGCAAACATCCAACCTTTAAAATTGCACCAGCCATTCCACCTAAAGGACCAAACGGTGATCAACGTCATGGTTCCTTCCGTTGGCAGGCAGCAGCACACGGATTAGCGGTTTCCTCGCGGACGGAACATCCTGAGGAAGTGATGAAATGGCTGGATTATCAATACTCAGAAGAAGGCATTCTGCTGAACAACTTTGGGGTTGAAGGCAAGTCCTATGATCTGGTAAACGGAGAACCGATTTATAAGAAAGAAGTAACTCATCCGACCAATGGCCTCACGAATACGCAAGAGCTGCTGAACCATACGATCGGGGGCGGAAGCTGGGCTACGGTAGCGGATACCAGATATGCTGAACAAATCCGAGAAGCTAACGGGCAAACGGAGAATCCGCTCGAGTTATATAGTGACTATATCGATTTTGATAGCAAGTTGCCTCCAGTCCAATTCACAACAGAGGAAAACGATGTAGTTGTTCCTTTGATGGCCGATATTCAGACCTATGTAGCCGAAACAATCAATGCCATGATCATGGGGCGCCAAAAGATTGAGGACTATGACAAAGTAATGAAGCAACTTGAGAAGATGGGAATTAACGATGTGTTAAAAGAGTATCAGGTTGCATACGAGCGATTTAAAGGGAAATGATTCAGCTTGTGAGGAGGTTGTCGTGGGTCGAGCGGTTCAGAGATTGCTTTGTGACCGCTCGCCACATGACAGCTATGACTAACGCCAGTGTCCGGGAGAGGAGAACTATATGGCTGTACCTGTAAAAGTCGCTAAAGTTGAAAGCAGGAA
>DJUJ01000123.1:0-303 GCA_002438345.1 Paenibacillus sp. UBA6285 | reverse complement strand
CGGTTTTGTATTTTCTGATTTTTGAATACAAGCCGATGTATGGGGCGATCATTGCCTTTAAGAATTTCAACCCCTACTTGGGCATCACGGATAGTCCATGGGTGGGCTTCAAGAATTTCGAGAAGTTTTTCGAAAGCTATTATTTTCTCAGACTGCTTAAAAATACGTTCTTAATGAGTTTCTACTCACTAATCTTCATCTTTCCTGCTTCACTTGCTTTTGCACTGCTGCTCAATGAGCTGCGGCTCAAGAAGCTGAAGTCCTTCCTGCAGACCGTGTCATATTTGCCGCATTTTATTTCGC
>DJUJ01000158.1:72228-82012 GCA_002438345.1 Paenibacillus sp. UBA6285 | reverse complement strand
CAGCTTTTGCGCATGTCTAGTGTATTTTGTGCAATTATAAATCTCAAACAACACGGATAATGGATATAATTGTATTTCGTACACCTATTCTTTTGATTTATTCCATATAGGTAGTTTTTCTATTTTTTTAATTGTATAGAATACAGTTAAAGTCAGAATGAGCCCTTTTGCATACGGAATAAGTGTATTAAATGCAGTTATCTCACAGATTCCATTAAGTTCTGAATTAAAAAATACGGAGAGGGACATCGGAAGCTGCGTCAGTTTAGAGAGAATTCCCTAATCTGTTCTAATCAACCGTAACTTCCCCCTCAGACTCAGCCTTTTTTTAATTAGAACCTCTACATTAAAAAATATAGGCTGCACTCCACTGTTTCGGTATACCCGTGTCAGCGGTGGTGCGGCTTTTTGTTTCAATTACGAAAGCCTCGGGTTAATGGAGACTATCTATCAGCCTATATTCGAAAGGAGAGACTGATGATGGAACCGGGCTATAAAGATAGAAGTGTTGAAGTGGAGCATACGGAGGTACAACGGAAATCGGATTCCAGTGTTGTCGCATCTACCTTTATTAAATACGCAGCTTATATCATCATTTTATTCGGAGCACTTTTCTTCTTGGTCAGATATGTAATCCCAATGTTCTTATTGGGATTGCAACTAATTCTATACAAAAATCCATCCCCAATTAAGTAGCGGGATGGATTTTTGAATTTCAACGAATCCTATAAATTTCTCTGGATGGAATCCGGTGATTCCGCAGAATTACGATAAAAGAACCAGCACTCGTTCAGTAGCTTAATCTGACGGCGGTCTTTTTTGTAATAGGCTTTCATCAGTTGATGGCAGAGCCACTGTGGCAAGGGTATCACTCCTCTAACTGCTTACGTAAGTTAGCATATGGAGAAATGAGCCTAAAGGTGACGATTTACAGAACGCTTTCTGCTTCCTCTTCGTACCACTGCTCTAATTGAGCTTGCAGCGCCCGGATTTCGGTCAGTAGGGAGATGAGCGGATAGTTCTTCTGCTCTTGCACAGAGGCGAAGGCCTGTTCTAATCTATTGATATAGTCCAGACCGGACTCCAGGGAATAATCCTCACGTAGCAAATCCAGGGAATCGCACTCGGTGATGGCTAAGGGTAGATCTGGTACATTGTCGGCCGTCAGCTTGTCGATTTCTTTATTCAGGCGCAAATTTAGCGCACTAAGTTGGTACGCATATTCCTCGGGCATTTCCACGAATTGCAATTCTTGCTGTTGCTGCAAAATTACATACCGCATTTTCGGCATTGGTCATTCTCCCTCCGTACTTATCTTCCTTCTTGACAGTTTAGCCTATGCACAAGTTACAATTCAAGTAGAGATCTTAATTCCCGTGGAAAGGACTTGTGATAGAACGCTATGGAAACGATGAGCAACGAAGAGCTGCAGCTGTGGATTGAGCAGGTATCACGGGACAGCTTTGGCATACCGTTCCGGCACAATGCGAGCTTTAACAGCCGATTATCCTCAACGGGCGGACGATATTTTACGAAGAGTCATAATATAGAGATTAACCCACATCAGCTTGCCATGTTCGGTAGAGAGGAGACGGAGAAGATCATTAAGCATGAGCTCTGTCATTATCATCTGCACTTGGCGAAAAGAGGGTATATGCATCGTGACGATGATTTCAAAAGACTGCTGGCACAGGTCGGCGGGAGTCGTTACTGTCAGACATTGCCGGGTGCGAAGGCTCGGAAGTCGCTACCTTTTCGGTACAAGCTCGTATGCACAGCATGTGCCATGGAGTATACGCGTAAGCGAAAGGTTGACCCGAAGCGCTATCGCTGCGGCAAATGTTCAGGCAAGTTGAAACTGCTGGCGCTGGAAGTTCAGTAAGTGGACAAGGCCGTTATTTTATAACCAAACCCATCAATCCCACAAAGGAAACAGCTTGCTGAGGCGAAATGATGCACCCCTCCAAATCTTGTATATCCACGATTAAGCCACTGAATTCACAGTCACTAAGATCAATCCCGTTTAGCTTTGATCCTGACAAGGTGGCTTGATCAATATTACACTCGCTAAAGCTGACCTTCTGGAAATTCGATTGGTAGTAATCGGAACTCATCAATGAACTATTCTCAAAAGCGACCTGCTTCAGATTAGCCAATCGAAACGTTGCGAAATCCCCGATACAATCTACTACACGAACATTTTGGAATCTGCCTCTTGTAAAGTCCGTACCGATGAGCTTGCAGTTTCTGAATTCGGTTCGATGAATAATGGCATTTGTAAAATCCACATTGGATAGATCGCATCTCTCAAAAATCACATCCATCAGCTCAATTCCAGTTAAGGACGACTCAGTAATCGTAATATTTTTAAAAATCACTTGATCAAAGCTGACCTTATTAGCCTCTTGATTATCAATAACCGTATCGCTTATACTGCAACGACTGAATTCATCTTTGGTTTGTAGCGAGTATATTTGCTCAGGGAGTAGAGCGTCTGGATCTGTTATTTTTGGTGAATCCATTTTGAATTTCATATGTACCTCCATTTAATGAACTCTTGCTTCTAACTAAATTAACTATCTTAGGGTTTAGCCGTTTTGTCAATTTTCAGTAGCTCTCAGACCTTTCGGGAGATCCGTACAAATACACCTTTTGCTGGATAAAATCGCACATCGTTTTGTAAGCGTTGCCAACTTAAGGTGGAAGGGAAGTCCATATTAGGTAGAGGGCAGATTTATGAAAAGATTCAGGTCCGCGATGGCGGGTCTGCTCGCGATGTTGCTGATTTTCTCAAGCTTGCCTGTGATGGGAATCGGTAGCGGTTCCGTGGGAGCAGAAGGGGAGGATATTACTGCACAAGCTAGCCTTAACGTTATGAGCAGTGATATTGCTACTTTTACAAACAGCAGTCTGCATGGACTTAAAGCGGGAAGTACAGACTTCACGGTAACTGTTGGCAACGATAAAAGAGTGTACACGCTTGAGGTGGTATTACCTGATGGCGGATCGAGCCCTGGCGCATCTGTTNNCAGCAGCTAATAATGATGCGCAGCTAAGAGCTAAGGCTACTGCTGGGCAAGCTCTTATCGAGATTTCAGCTAACGGAGATGGTATAGCTCGCTTTAGCGCAGAAGCTTTACGCAATGCGGCAGCATTTAGCCCGAATGCGGTGCTTGTCATTGCCAGTGGCGATATGAGCTATCAGTTCCCATTAGGACCCGTGGAGAGCGTGCTGAAAGCTGCACAAATGCCAGCAGGCACGCTAGAGTTCCAACTAATTCCGCTAAGCGGAAAAGGGTTGGAACAACTGCTTGCCAAGGCTAAGCAGCAAGGCTTTACTGTGCAAGGAACTCCGGAAAGTGTCACCTTAAAGGTTACAGATGGCAAAACCAGTGTACCTGCTAATGGGTTCGGTACCACGTATGTAGATCGTACATTTATGATGGAGGGAGCACTGGTTGCAAAGACGGGAGAAGTCCTTATTTACGATGAGCAGACGGGTTCCTTCCGTTATGTACCTGCATTGTTCGAGCTCGTAGGTGGGATGACCAAGGTTACTGTTAAGAGCAGCAGTGCTAGCGGGATATTCGTCGTTGCACAACACCCTATAACCTTTGGGATATTTCTTCACACTGGGCGAAGAATGAGATTGAGATGCTTGCTAGTCGATTGATCCTAACCGGACAATCCACAGATACTTTTGCACCTCAGAAATCGGTCAGTCGTGCCGAATTCGCAGCTATGCTGATTCGTTCGTTGGGTCTAGTCGCTGGGAACACAACGACGGCCTTTAGTGATGTGTCCGATTTATCATGGTATGCAGCGGATGCCAGAGCCGCCGCAGCCTTAGGATTGGTTCAAGGCTATGAGGATGGAACCTTCCGTCCGAATGCCTCTTTTACACGGGAGCAAATGGCTGTTATGGCAGCTAGAGCACTGAAGCTGTTGAACCTTGGAGCTGGAACTAACCCTGGTACAAATGCATTCACAGATTCATCTTCTATTTCTTCTTGGGCTAAAGAGGCTGTGTATGTCTTAACAGCAAAAGAAATCATGAAAGGCCAATCCGCAGGCAACTTTGCGCCTGGCAATGATACTATCCGTGCAGAGGCAGCGGTGATTCTAGCTAGATTGCTTAAAGTAGCCGGATTATTAAATTAACTTTCGCAAAGAAGCTAGAACAAAAAGCCGCCGCAAAGGAATTTTCCTTTACGGCGGCTTTGACTTTTTCACCTTATTTAATCTTCCCCATAGACAGATTGACTCTGTAATTTCCGAACTTTAGCAGCTCATCGAGAAAGATATTCAAATCCTCTTGGCTTACGGCACGAACCCGTATCCAATAGCAACCTTCTCCACTAACCCGATGCATTTCTTTTACACTGTCATGCTGCTTTGCGAATGTCTGAAAGGCTGGATGGACCGTATTCGAACCCAGAAAAACTGTTATAAAGGCATGGATCACCTCACCGACTTTATCTGGATTCCAGCGGACGGTGTAACCTTCAATCACTCCGGTGTCCTGCATTTTGCGAATACGCGCACCCACAGCTTGACCTGTCATATGCACTTGCTGCCCAATGTCTCTGTGACTGATCGTGGAATCTTCAATTAGAAGTTGCAAGATGCGAAAATCTACATCATCTATGGAATAAGAACTCATCATAATCTAAAATCCTTTCTGAGTGAAAGTAGAACAGTCCAATCTCTTTCCAATCTCAATGTATTCTGTTTCAAGGTCCTTCTATAATTAATTGTAGCAGAAGATATCTGAAAGAAAGAAGGGCTTACGATGAAAATACAGCATATTCGCAACGCGACTCTATGGCTGGAGTATGGTGGAACTACATTTTTAATTGATCCTATGTTGAGTGAGCAAGGGGCTAATCCGCCTATTATTAATACTGAAAATGACCGCCGCAATCCGCTAGTTACTTTGCCGGGAGCAGTAGAACAATGGCTGAGTCCTAATGTAATATTGGTCACGCATCTTCATCCGGATCACTGGGATGCCGCTGCTATTTCCTTGCTGCCGAATGATCTACCGCTACTATGTCAGGAAGGAGATGGGGATAAATTATCGAAGCAGGGGTTTGAGCACATTTCGAAAATTAGCGATTCTCTGACGTTTAATGGAGTAACTATAACACGTACCGGTGGACAGCATGGAACTGGAGAGATTGGCAAGCTTATGGGAAAGGTATCCGGGTTTGTATTTCAGGCGGAGGGAGAACCTGTTCTGTATTTGGCGGGTGACACGATTTGGTGTGGTGAAGTGAAGATGGCGCTTGATGCATTTAAACCGGAGGTGACGATCGTTAATGCTGGTGGAGCGCAGTTTGTAACCGGAGGTCACATTACAATGAATGAACAGAATGTCGTAGACTTATGCGAATATGCTCCTTCTACTAAGGTGATCGCTGTACACATGGACGCCATCAACCATTGCCTAGTTACCCGGGATAAGTTAAAAGCTCACTTGGAGAAGGAGGAGCTACAGGATCGAGTACAGCTTCCGGAAGATGGGGAATGGTGTTACGTGTAGACTAAGTAGGGGAGTAATCCCCTCTTAAATCTAGCTAGAGGCAGAGTAAGAGCATAAATTTGAAAACGATCACAAAAATTATTTTACCCGCTTGACTAGACCTTGAAATCATGATAAATTAATTCATGTTCACTTCTAATTTACTTCTAATGTTCCCTGATAGCTCAGTTGGTAGAGCACTCGACTGTTAATCGAGTTGTCACAGGTTCGAGTCCTGTTCGGGGAGCCATTTTTATGGAGAGATACCCAAGTGGCTATAAGGGGACCCTCTGCTAAGGGGTTAGACTGCGTAAGCGGTGCGTGGGTTCGAATCCCACTCTCTCCGTTCTGAATTACATGAGAAGAGCTTCCATTATGGGGGCTCTTTTTTTGTTGTATAAAATTATTTCGCGATGGCTAGATGCGATTTATATGGAATTGAGGAAGTACCCGGGGCAGATCACTTTAATGAGTGATTTGTCTTTTTTTAATCTGAATTATAAGTGATTATATTCTATATTTTGGAAGGTAAATAGAGTGAGAAAGGCGAATGTTTACTGAAGTATACGCAAAATAGAAGACATTCGAGAAATCGCATTTCAGCATCAAATACATCAGTGATATCCAGAGACTATTAGACCGTATAGGAACGGATGATTAGGTGAGTGGGTAGTTTGGAGTTATGGGAAATTGACGAAATAGGTATTTTGAAATGAGGAAAATTCATGGATACCAAACATAGGAAGGATCGACTTCAATATCTATTACAACATCAAGACAATAAGAATAGGAGGATTATAACAAGTTCTTTGTTTGATGAATGCATACAAACTCTTGGAAAGCAGACTATTATATTTAGTTCAGAGAAATCAAAGGAAATATATAAAGACTTTAGTGCAGAGTATAAAATCACATTTTATGGTCGAATCGAATGGTCAAATTATGATTTTATAGAAATAACGGCAGAAGTAATAGAAAACAACAAAACATATATTGATAGCTCAAATGAGATGTATGTATTGTGGAGTCATGGCGAAGATCCAGTAGTACAAACCACATTAGAATCTGCATTAGAGAACTTAAGTAATATAACTGCTGTCTCACCGGATGTATGGTTTTATCGACCAAATGAATTTGTAATTGAGATCTTTCATGATGGAGTAATAAGAGGACATAAAAAATATTAAAATATCTTTTATGTGATTCATGAAGTCGTCAACATCGAATAACATAGTATTCACGCTTCGGGCCATTCGGACCTGGGTCTGTTAGAAGGAAAGTCGAGGAAGTTATGGAGGCAGACAACCTTGCGAGATTAAGTATACGACCCAACGCTGGTGTGCCTTAAGCTTCCCGGATTCGTAAATGCGGAAATGTTATCGGAAATCACCTGTCGTAGCAAGACGAATTACATTCATAATCAAAAAAGCTATCATAAAAAACATCTGTGGGAGCGTAATTAATGGATAATATATTATTGATAATATCTGGAATTCTTCTGTTATTGTTTTGTTTTTCTGTGTTTATATTAATAATTCGAAGTGCAATTGATGGATCAAATATGTCAAAGAAAATGGATATTTTAATTGATGAGATTAGAATGCTTAGAACAGAAATTAAGAACAACAAACATATAATTGATAAGAAAGTTTGAGAGACTATGTGTGGTTATTGCTATTAAGAAAATCATGAATTCATTTAATCTTAAAACCAGAAGGGATTGATTAATAGATGAATCGGACTGATCGAAATTCTGGAAATTCAATATCCTGGTTTGTTGAAGAAATACAGTTTGAGACGATTCGAGAGGCGCAAGAATGGGTTTCTAGTGGCGCTTATAATGAGATAGGTTACTTTTTTGATGGTTATAAAACAAAAGACTCAAAATTAGCATATGCATTATTATTTGAACTAGTAAGATCAAACACAATTCATGGGCATAGACATGATGTTCATTGCGACGAGGAATATCTAGATGGATCAATTATCTATAAGGTCTGGATCACTAATAAGACATATGAGTCTCCTGAAAGTACAATTAAATAGTTCGGAAAATAGAATAGAAGGTTAACTACTCAGAAAGGTTAGTCGAAATGATGCAGTGTATAGAAAAAAACATCAGGAGGAACTTATGTCGAATAATCCTAAGATACTTTATAGCACAAATGAAGAAACAGAATACGTTAGAAAAAAACTTATTGAATTCAACTCTAAACAAGTACCAAACGGCATTTATGAGGAGATAAATTTATGCTTGAAGGATGATAAAGGAGATATTATTGCTGGTATTAACAGTGCGATATGTTGGAACTGGATGGAGATCGGTATTCTATGGGTAGATGATAACTACCGTAGTCAAGGATACGGGAGAAAATTATTGGAAGAAGCAGAGAAAGTTGCTAGAGCAAAGAAATGTACTTTTATCAAATTAGATACATTCAGTTTTCAAGCGCCCGAATTTTATAAGAAGTATGGATACAAAGTAATTGCAACTATCGAAGATGCTCCGCTTGGGAGTAAGCACTTTTACTACAAGAAGAATCTTAACCATGAGTAAGGTGATTTGAGGTAGGTATTAACGGTGTTAAAAATTACATTCTTGCGTCGTCGCGCGCCAGAGCCTGTTAAGCCCGAAATCCGCATAATCATAAAAAGCGAACATAAAGGAGCGAAACAACTATGGAACTTTTCAAACAAATACCATTGTACAGATTTTTGGCATTATGTAATGAAAGTGGTATGGAAAAAACCATATTAGATTGTGGGGCAGGAGGGGATACACCTCCATTAAGTTTGTTCGCGAATTATGGATATAGTACATATGGAATAGAGATGAATGTTGAACAAATGAACAGAGCTAATCAGTTCGCAGCAGAAAGAGGGCAGAATTTAAACATACACCAGGGTGACATGAGACAGTTGGCAATAAGCGATGAGTCGATGAGTTTTGTGTATTCGTATAACTCTATTTTTCATATGAGAAAACAGGATGTAAAAGAAGCAATAAATGAATTGAAACGGGTGCTAAAAACTGGTGGATTATTATTTGTAAATTTTTTAACTCTTAAGGATTTTCGAGTTGGCGATGGAGTTGATTTAGGAGGACATCAGTATGAACAAATGGAAGATGATGAATTAGTAATCCACTCTTATTATGATTATCATGAAGCAGATTCTATGTTTGAGGACATGCAATTAATATATAAAGAAGATCGAGTATTGGAAAGAAAGTTTGAAGGCGAATGGATAAGACAAGGATTTATCGATTACATATATAAAAAATAGTTGGTTGGTAATAAATGAAGAATAGAGCAAGCCCAGATCATCATACTGAGTTTGCTCTTTTTTATGTCTAAAACATTACAATTCTTAACATTCCGCTTACACTGCCATGACCCTTGCTACTTGGCATCAAGTTAGAATGGGCTCAAGAAGTAAATTGAAGGAGGAAGCTATGAAAGTTGAGCTGCACTGTCATACGAGAATGTCGGATGGTTCACTTCTTCGGAGCAGCTATTCATTCAACACTGCAGACGCTTCGCACTATGTTCTTTTCACCTGCGATTAATCATTTCAATTTCAGTCATGCGTTATATCAGGTGTTGATTACGTTAGGTCTTGCATTTCTAACAACGTTGTTTGGCGCTGTGATCGCTTTGTTTCTGGGACTATTAGCATCGCGTAATTTATCCTCCCCACTGCTGTCGACTATCGTAAGAAGTGTCGTCGCTTTTATCCGCGCAGTTCCTACTGTACTATGGGTACTTATCTTCGCCGTTGCCGCTGGACTGGGTAGTGTTGCAGCTGTCATCGGTATGACCTTTCATTCCATTAGCTATCTAGTAAAAGCATATTCGGAATCATTTGAAGAGCTGGATAACGGAGTTATTGAGGCGTTGAAAGCAAGTGGTGCGGGCTGGTGGCAGATTGTCTTCCAAGCGGTTATTCCTTCTTCCATAACGTACTTGATTTCTTGGACCTTTATGCGACTGGAGATTAACTTCGCTGTAGTTGTAGTCATGGGTGCTGCGGCAGGAGCGGGCGGTATTGGATATGATATGTTCATGGCTAGTGCTTTTTACTACGACGTGAAAGAGATTGGGGCTATAACGTATTTCATTTTATTCCTAGCCGTTCTGATGGAGCTGTTCGCGACCCGTTTAAAGAAGAAATTGAAGGTTAAAGTGTAAAGTTATCTTTTAATGCTATAGCTGAAGTGGTATAAAAAAAGTGCTTGCCATGTCCTTATATTTCTGGTAT
>DJUJ01000158.1:30097-72195 GCA_002438345.1 Paenibacillus sp. UBA6285 | reverse complement strand
CCGTGGAGGTTCGAGTCCTCTCTACCGCATACAAATAAAAAGTAAGAAATCCTTTGCTTCGCAGAGGTTTTCTTACTTTTTTTTATAAGATTAGACAAGCTGATTAGTTCTTAAAGGCTCTTGCATATTGGGGATAGAGCTGTCTGATACAGTCTGGGCAGATATCATGAGTGAATTGCAGAGAAAGCTGATGCTTTAAAAAATGTTCAATGTTGATCCATTCATCCTTAGAATTTCGAATGGATTTGCAGGAAGCGCAGATGGGGATTAACTCTTGTGTTGGCTGACATGTCGAACAGATGCTTGTGATCCCTGACATCTGAGTTCCTTCTATAAATACGCCCAAATCATATAGAGAAATTATAAAAGCAGCTTCTAAGTAATGATCTGAGAGAAGAGGATAGATCTCTAAACGGAAGATTCGGTTCCCCTTATTAGCAGTTTGTATGGAGAACTCAGAAGTATAAACCTGACGCTCTCTGCGGAGTATATATTTCATCGATTCATCAAGCTTGGCCCATTGATCGGAATCGGCAATCACATCTTGCATAAGTTCCGAATAATAAGCTCCAATCCATTTGTTGTGAGTGGAAAGACCATATTCATACCTAAACACCTTCCACTTACTGTTGGTGAACTGGATAACTCCTTGGCTGTTGATGACCACTGCATTGTGGGGGAGGCGTTCAAGTGAATGGATAATGGAAGATGATAAGCACTTTGACAAAAGTCACCGCTCCCTCCTAGAGATCCTTCGGGATGACATGCTAATAAAGGGGGTCAGACGGCATTACATCAGTTACTTTTCACCGGAGTCGCCTCTTATCGTCACTCTAGCCATATGATATAATCGGATAATACATAATAACACTAATTATATACTTTTTTGCGTTATTTTGCAATATAAATTACTTAAAAAAGTCTTTTTTTTATTTTTTTTGTGGAGGGCGGTTCACTGATGCAGACCATATACGAACGTATAGAGTACTTGATTAATCAAAAAGGTATGACCAAGAAATCATTCTGTGAGCAGTTAAACATTAGCACAGGTAATATGGGAGATTGGAAGCGGGGGAAGTCTACTCCGGGAACACATAAACTTATTGAGATCGGAGCTTTTTTTCATGTAAGTCTGGATTGGCTTATTTTAGGTAGAAATACATCTGAAATATTGAAAGAGAGCAGTGAGGACTATGATTTCGGAGAAGTGAAGTTGAATGAAGGTCGAACGGATGAATTGCTTCCAGAGGAAAAGGAATTCATTAAAGAATACCTAGCATTCACTGAATATCGTAAGCAAAAATGGGTCGACGAAAATTCTTGAATCAACGCCTTTACATTTTGGGGAAGTACATTTATAATAATGAATGTTGACCTCAAACAAAGTTTTATGTATTATCACACCGCGCGGTAGTGGTGGAATGGCAGACACGCTATCTTGAGGGGGTAGTGGGTGTATACCCGTGGAGGTTCGAGTCCTCTCTACCGCATACTATTTAAAAAAGCAAAAACTCTTGATCTTTCAAGGGTTTTTGCTTTTTTCATTTGCGTCAAATAACTGACATCTGCGATACTGGTATGCCTTTGTTGACGAATTGTTGACGTATATTTTCGAATAGAAGGTCATACCCATTCTTAATGATTTAAACCTTACATAACCTGATTCCTTTCTGCGTGCATAACGCGAAGGATTCAGGTTTTTTATTATCGACAAGGCACGTGGGATTGGGCATCCTCGTAAGTTCATCCAAATTCAAATCATGAATTTAATCTTGGTACATGAAAAAATCTGGCTTAATCAAGTATTCTAATGGATAGATATCTTCACGAGCAGAAAGTAATCCTTTGAACAAGGCGATGGGCAGTTTCTCCGACTCAATAGAATAGCGAATTCCGAGGTCCTCCGATTTACATAGTTGAACAATTACAAAAGCATCTTCTTTATCGTTCAATTTATAAATGATATTCTCAGGATGTAGTACATTCTCTAAATGGTCAAAAGTAATCAAATGGAACTCCTGACCGCTCCATTCTGTTCGAATTGCTTTGAAGGCCTGATTACTCACAAGATCAACAAATCTATTTTTGGTTAAGGATAATTCTATACCCGTAATATAGCCGTGTTTATCCATATCGTTACCATATTCTGTATCGTAACCCTTTCCATAATCCAATCTGAAGGTATTCTTAGAAACATTCATCCGAACGAGTGATGAAGCTATATTTAAATCAATTATATGTGGTATATATAGTTTTTCTTTATTCACATATTGGCTTATTTCGTTCCTACCAGAGTATTCAGAATTGTACTCTTTTATTGGTGGGGTAAGATAAATATATCCCATATTAGAGTAGTTTCCATAAAAGCAAGTGATTTGCATAGATTCCTCTCCTTTTATGCTTGATGATTACTAGACGCAAAAATTATAATAATGTTTCTATTCATTTATCGAACGTATGTTCCCTGACAAGTAATGGTGTAATTGATTAGGTATAATGTGTAAAAAGTAAACTTTATAACGGTCCTGAAAATGAACGCTACAAAAAGCAGTGAATAGTTATCAGCACAGTGAGGAGAAGAATCATGCCTGAAAAAATTATACGTATCTTTAATATCATTAATGCGATCCAAGCGAATCCTGGGATATCCGCAACAGATTTGGCTTTTAAGTGCGATGTAGATGTAAGAACAATTTATCGCGATCTGCGGCTGCTAGATACAATTGCTCCAATAACTAATGAAGGTAAGGGAACCGGCTACCGTTTTATGGGTAAGTTCTTTTTATATCCACTTAATTTTTCAGAACAGGAAGCACTGGTATTCTCTCTTCTACCTTCAATGGTAGACGAGGACAAACTCCCTCCCGGATTCCATACGGCATACGATAAAGTGATGTCCACACATCACAAAGAAAAGTCCAAACAAAACAGTATTATCGAGGACATCACCAATATTATTCAGATGGGTACTCCGGCTTACCGTAAAGAAAGTCCTAATTTCCTGCAACCGATTATCCAAGCGATATTAGAGCAAAAGACGATTGAAACTACATACCATACCCAGTCCCGGAATGAAACAACCGAGCGCAAAGTGGATCCCTATTACCTTGTGCCACGCGATCAACGCTTTTATTTAATTGGTTTCTGCCATACTAAACAGGACATTCGGACATTTNNGCCGTTTTATGAAAGTGGATTCTACCTCCCAGTCATTCGACAAGAGTGATTTCAATATTAAGAAGTATCTGAAGAACACTTGGTCCATTGAACAGGGAGACAAAAATATATCTTTTAAAGTACGCTTTAACGCCGAGGTTGCTCGTTACATCAAAGAAGAGGAGTTGTTCGTACATCCGCGTATGACAGACTGTAAAGATGGCAGTATGATTTTCGAGGTTACTGTAAATAACGAAAAAGAGTTTATAAGGTGGATTTTACAGTATGGATCGGCCGCAGAAATATTAGAACCTGAGTCTGTTCGTGAATCATTAAAAGGGCAACTGGCGCAATGGACGGAAATGTACAAATAAAACAAGCAGGAACTATTACGTATTACTCGAATTATACAAGGTAGGAAGGATGTGGGTCTAATGAACCATAATTGGTTTGCGGATTTGTATGAAATATGCAATAACGATCCCTTTCAAAGAAAGATCCTCCTTGTGGATAATTATGATCAGGCTGAACAATGGCTGACCCGGATAACAAAGGAATACGGCCCACTGTTAGGAGTGGAAACAGAAATGTTAAGGTCTCTCGTTGTGAAACGGACCAAGCTGGAACTACTGAAACGCGGACTGCGTCTTCTTAACAGTAGGCAGACGTTCTGGATCGTTCAGAATCTAATGGTTGATTTGGCAGATTTTCATGACAAGTACATACCAGCCGAGATGATTACCTCTGGTATCGTCCAAAGCTTTCACCACGCGATAGAGGAACTCCGAGGGGCATGTGTTTGCTCTTCAGACCTTTCTATTTCTGTTTTTGATAATGCCCAAAAAGGTCTCTATATCGTTGAACTGCTCACCTTATATGAGCAATGGTTAGAACAAAATCACTTTGTTGATTTTGCAGGTCTGCTTGACTATTTGCCGGAAACTGAAGTTGCGGTGAATAATTATCTTTTCATTCATAGAGACCTAGAACAGTACTCTTTTGTTGAAAAAAAAATGCTGGAGCATATCGCTGGGGATAGACTAAAAATCCTTCCACAGGAAGGATTTTTTCCTTCATCATTAGTGAACGAGAGTAATCCAGAACTTCGGTTTTACCATGCCACAGGAACATTCGCTGAGATTCGTGAAACCTTCCGCCGTATCTGCGATCAGGATCACTCTTACGATCAAGTAGAGATCATTGTTTCTAATTACGAAGCCTATAGTTCAGCAATTTATACGCTTAGCCAAGCACTCGACATTCCCTGTACATTTTCCAAAGGTCTGCCCGCCCATTATACGAAAGTCGGAAAGGCGGCGTTGGTATATCTCGAATGGCTGGAATGTAATTATGATGTAGAGTGTTTGCTCAAGGCTCTCCGGCACGATTATATTTCATTTCATCATTATAAAGAATCCGTGGATACGACTGATCTGATTCAAGCTTTGGAACAAAGCGGAATTGGGTGGGGAAGGCAGCGTTATTCCATGTTAGAGGTAGCAGGCAATGCTGAGAATATGGGAAGGCATACCGAAGCGAACAGCTTACTAAACAGGGTGTTTAGCGGGTTGTTCCAAAGCCTGCCTGATCCGCGTGAAGTATCGTGGGACCCAGTGGTGATATTGCGTNNTGTTCCTTCCTCTGAGGCGGACATGTTGGTTATTGCTGAACTTATGCATGAGGCCAAGCAGTTAGAGTCTGTTTCTCCTCGTACACTCTCCAGCGAGAGTGCGCTGCGTTATGTAAGAGACATGATCGCGGGGATTCGTATCTTTTGTGATGGTCCGGCTTGCGGGAAGCTACATGTTTCTTCTCTTCAAGACGGCGGTATATCGGGTAGAAATCAGACGTATATCCTGGGAATGAGTAATGATGCATGGTCTTTACAGCTTCGGCAGGACCCTGTATTACTGGATATGGAACGCAGTAGTATAGGAGGGTTGCGTATATCTACTGAGCGGGCAGAACATATTGTTCGTGAACGTGCCGCCCGCCTTGGTTATCTTACGGGAAGAGTGACGCTAAGCTTCGCCAGTTATGACCCGGCAGAGCAGAATGAAATCATCCCAGCTTTTCAGCTGTTACAAGCTGCTAGAATCGTAATGGGCAATTTACATATGGATATGAAAGGACTTGGAGAGGTTCTCGGAAAACCGATTGGGTATATGGCGAGTGATCCGATTGGAGAGCATTTATTGGACGGGACGGATCGTTGGCTAGATCGTTTCCATGCTGGAGGTAAGCTACAAGATGGTCTTTCCTCACTACGCCAATCCTTTCCATTCGTAGCCAAGCAGGAACAAGCCGAAACACGAATTAACGAGGAAACCTTATCAGAATATGAAGGAATACTCTCAACGGACATCTTTGCAGTTCGTTATCTGAATAATCCGCAGACATATCTTAGTGTGACACAGCTGGAACGATATGCTGAATGTCCAAAGAGGTTCTTCTTTTCTACCGTACTGAAGGTCAGGGTAAAAGATTCAACTGAATTCGATCGTTCCCGGTGGCTGGACGCTGCGAGTAGAGGCAGCTTGCTTCACGAAATTTTTCATCTCTATCTGAAAGAAATATCTGAAGCTTCTACTAAAGAGGTTGTGCTTAAGCATGATGAACAACGGCTCCAGGAAATTACAGAGCAGATCATTCGTGAGTACGAGGCGATGGTACCGCCACCCACCCCCCATATTTTCCATAAAGAATGTGAGTCTCTAAGACGTGATGTCGCAATTTTTTATCAGATGGAGCAGGGATGTCAGGGACGACCACGTTTCTTTGAGCTGGAACTGACAATAGACGGGAAACCTATGGATGTCACGCTGGACAATGGTCTATTGATCAGAATGAAAGGATTTGTGGATAGGGTAGATGAGATTGGGCCGCATAAGTACAAGATTTACGATTACAAAACAGGAAATCCGGCGAAGTATGACGAGAATGAGTATTTCTCACAGGGTACGCAACTTCAGCATGCGTTATATGCTGTCGCAGTTGAACAGTGGCTTAAGCATACTGGGAATGACACAGAAGCGAGAGTTATAGAGTCAGCGTATTATTTTCCAACAGAACGTGGCAAGGGTACTGAGGTACTACGGCTTCAAAATAAAACGGCAGAGTTATCAGAGCTTGTGGTGCATTTGCTTGTCTCAATGGAGTCGGGAATATTTACCGCAACAACGGAGACGAAACGATGCACATACTGTGATTATAGGACAGTTTGCAGGAATGAATCAGAGCGCACCCAGGCAAAATGGAGCTCCCCTGCCAATACACCGCTACTTGACCATATCAAGGAGGTAGAACGTTTTGGTTGATGATCATACCGCCAGAGAGAGAATTGTAGAGGGACTAGACCGGACAATGTTGGTGGAAGCAGGCGCAGGATCCGGGAAGACAACCTCCCTCGTTGGCCGAATGATTGCCTTGATCGATTCTGGAAGCGCCGTGGCAGAGCAGATTGCAGCCATTACGTTCACACGGAAAGCGGCGGATGAGCTGAAGAGCAGGTTCAGACTGGAGTTGGAGCGGCAAATTCGTAACGCGGTAGAGCCTTGTAGAGCACTGCTACAGCGGGCTTTGAAGGAGATTGATCGGTGCTACATTGGCACGATTCATTCGTTTTGCGGTAGATTGCTCAGGGAGAGACCGATTGAGGCGAGACTGGATCCAATGTTCCGTGAGATTGAAGAAGATGAAGCGGAGCTGTTGCGTGATCAATGCTGGGATGAATATTTGGTGAGTTTGATCGAGAATGGGCAGGACAATAGCATGGCAAGCCTTACGTCCTTGCAAGTAAATGTAGAGGATCTGCGTCAGGTATACAAGAGAGTATGCGACTACACAGACGTACACATTGAGACGGTTTCATCAACAAGACCTGACTTTGACCTTATTCGATTGTCATTACCGGAGATGATGCAAGAAGCAAATCGTTATATTCCGATGCAGAAGCCCGAACAGGGCTGGGATTCACTGNNACTTTGGTTCGTGACGGCAGAAGAAGCTTCAAGCTTCATGGGCTTCATGATGATATGCGTGTGTTGCAGCTCGCGCTGATGTTCGAGAGGAAAATAGATGCAACTTTAAAAAGATGGACGGACAGCGCGAAGGCCAAGGAGTTCAAGGTTATGTTCCAGGATTGGCAAAGCCGTGTCTTGTTTCCTTTTCTTTGTGCTTGGAGGGAGTATCTTTATCCACAAGTGATTGATTTTGTCAGACCAGCGGTTGCTTTCGGTGAACGCAAGCGAAGAGAGCTAGGAGTACTAGACTTTCAGGATCTACTTATGCGAGCTACGGCTTTATTGCGTGAGCATGAGCATTTGCGGCGCTTTTTTACCAACCGCTATACACGCTTGTTAGTCGATGAATTTCAGGACACGGATCCCATTCAGGCTGAGCTTATGTTTTTATTGACAGGTGATGATCCAACCGAATCAGATTGGAGACGGATCACGCCCAAACTGGGCTCCTTATTTGTTGTGGGAGATCCCAAACAGTCGATCTATCGGTTCCGCCGTGCAGATATTTCTACCTACAATTGGGTTAAGAATAAGATCAGATCCTGTGGTGAGGTCCTTCAGCTAAGTGCCAATTTCCGCTCCGTCCACCATCTTGGACAATTCACGAATGATGAATTTAAGGATCGCTTTCCGGATGTCGAAACGGAACATCAGGCAGCGTTTGTATCTATGGATACACGAACAGATAATCTGAATACAGGAGCGCAGCATGGAGTCTATACAATAACTCATGGCAAAATGGCTGGAGGCAAGGCGGCAATTGCCGAAGCAGATGCAGACCGTGTCGCGCGTTATATCGCTTGGGCTTGCAGCGGTCAACTGAAGATTCAGGAGAAGCAGCCGGGAATTGACGGCGGTTTACTTGAGCGCGACGCGACGCCGAGCGATTTCCTGATCCTCCTGAAAAGAAGAGAGTTTATCCATCTATATGCCGCAAAGCTAGAGCAATACGGAGTTTCATCTATTACGGCCGGGAGTTCAACGATGTATGAAGAGATTGATGCACTCGCTCTGCTGGTGAGCTGTCTTAACGACCATGGCGATCAAGTGTCTCTCCTTGCTGTGCTTAAAGGGAACCTTTTCAGTGTTAGCGATAATGCACTTTTTCATTATAAAATGCAAGGGTTTCCCATTACCTACACGTATTTACCGAATCAATTAGAAGTCGGAGAAAAAGCATTACCAGTTTACGAAGCGCTGGAACGACTCGCTGAATACGCGGAAATGATCCGAAAGATGCCGGCTTTGTCGGCACTAATACATATCATAGAGGACCTAGGTATGATTCCGCTTGCGGCAGTCCGTCAGACCGGTCGGACACGTGCTGGAACATTGATCAAATTGCTGCATCTGCTGCATAAGGACAGCTTAGTTGCAGCGAGCTGGCCGGAACTATCCTCGTATTTACTGCGGGTGGTACAAGATGCGAAGCTCGAGTGCGGTGATCTATTCGCAGGTGGGCAGGATGCTGTACGCATCATGAATCTTCATAAGGCAAAGGGGCTTGAGGCACCCGTGGTACTTCTGGCTTGTCCTTGTGGGGAATCCGATCACGATGCATCGGAGCATGTGGACCGGATGGCTAATCCGGCCAGCGGCTATTTTAGTATCACGCGGCGAAGAGGATTTCAGGAGGAGATGATCGCACATCCCCCGCGTTGGACAGAACTTGTGGAGAAAGAGCGGCATTACATGAATGCTGAGAAGGAACGGCTGCTGTATGTCGCTGCTACTCGCGCAAAGCAGCTTATGATTATCAGTCGATATCCGGACCGCCCAGCGATTGATCCCTGGAGTAGCTTCGATAGTGGTATTCAGGGATATAGAGAGTTGGATGATCCTGTCGTTATGCCTGAGGTGACTTTGCGGTACGAAGTAGTACATGATGAAATGACAGATGAAAATAATAGCCTTCAGTGGCGAAGCCGGCTGGTACAGCCGACGTATCGAAAGACTTCGGTGACAGAACTGGCCAAGACCAGGGCCGTCCAGCCGCCCAGACCGCTTGCGGGCAGAGGTATGGAGTTCGGTAGTGTGGTCCATCGATGTATTGAATTGCTTGGGACCGGCGGAGAACCTGAGCAGATGGAGCTGCATATGAGGATGTTTGCTGAAGAAGAAGGTATGGATGAAGCGCTGATTTCGGATGTGCGAACAATGCTGGAGGATGTAGTAAATCATCCGCTTTGGCGACGTGCGCAGGTAGCGAAGCGGCGGATTCATGAGCTGCCGCTGCGCACGGTGAGGACGGATCTAGATCTAGAACGAGAAGGTTCCACAGCAAAGACGCTGTATTTGAAAGGCGTTATTGATTTCCTCTTTGAAGAGGAGGACGGCTGGGTAGTTGTTGATTTTAAGACAGATGTGTATGAAGAGGGGCAGTTGCAAGCGTTCGCGGAGTTTTATCGGGGGCAGGTAGAGGNNCGAGAGAAGCGTTGGGTTGAAGGTTAAAGAGACGGGGCTGTATTTTTTGCATGGGAACCACTATGTGCAGTTAGAGTTGAGTGACAGTTAATAGTCATAATCATTTACGAGAGTCAATAATATAAATTTGGCGGCAGGAAAAAAAAACCTTTTAGTCGAATATTATGTGATAGTTATCGAAAGTTAGTATTTTAGATTATTTCACCAAGGGGAACGAAAAATGCATAATAATGGATTTATATCACAGAGTTATCTTAGATCAGTAATTTCAAAAATCAAAAATGAAAAAGTTAAAACATCGATAGATGGTATTCGTACGTTTTTTCAAGACGTAAGGACATACATTGAAAAAGGTNNAGGAATATATCGATGATTTCATCATTTCTTGTATTGGGACTCTTTTTAATTTCTATCAGATCGTGGGTAGCGAAACCAACTTTACGTTATATGCTGACTCTGCGAGAGAACAGCCAATAGGTACTTTATTTACTTTACACTACTCTGACGATGTTTCATCAGAAACTAAAGGAAGAAATTTCGGTTATTCAGCTGTTCAATTAGCCCGCAAGGAGAAATTGAGATGGTCTTTCTTAACAAACGGTTTAATCTGGCGTATTTACGATGTCAATTCATTAAGTCCGTATGAAACGTACTTGGAAATGAATTTAGCTGATGTTTTATTTTCTAAATCTGAAATAGATGAGGATGCAAAATTATTTTCATTATTCTGTCAAGCTAAATCATATTATTCTGATTCTGTTGAAGTTAAATCGCAAATAGAGACTTACTTTGAAAATAGTGAAAAAGAAATGGAAAAGCTAGAAAGTGTTTTGAAGGGCAAAATTGAAAAAGTTGTAACTGATATTAGTTATGGATTTATACAGAGTATAGGAAAAGAACAATATTCTGATGGAGAAAGAAGAAAGATTTTCGAAGACTCAATCATTCTTTTATATCGTATGTTATTTATTCAGTATGCAGAGTCAAGAGCATTATTTCCGATGGATAATGAAACGTACGTGAAGCAAAGCTTTGAGTCATTGGCACAGTCTGCAAAAGAGTTTTATCATTCAGGTAACTTAGCTAACTACAATGATTCCTATGTACTTTGGAGACAGTTAGACTTATTACGTGGCTATATCAATTCAGGTTGGGATGATATAGACATGAAGGCCTACAATGGTGGTCTTTTTGATAATGAGCACCATGATATTCTTAATAGTTATTCTATTTCTGACACCTTTTTTGCTGAGGTCTTATGTGGGCTGTCTTTCATTAAAGATAAGAATGGCAGTTTTACTGATCGGATTGAATATAAAGATTTATCAGTAAGGAGTTTAGGGGGGCTGTATGAAGGCTTACTTGAATTTAATCTCTTTATTGCTGAAGAGGAATTAGTAAGAAGAACTGCGAAGGGGAAGGTTACATATATTCCGACCATTGAAACTACAGTTAAACAAACAGAAAGAAACAGTATAATTTCAAAGGGTGAAATATACCTTTCACAAGATGCTTTAGAACGAAAAGATACCGGTAGTTACTATACACCCGAAGATGTTGTGAATTACATTATCGAAAACACAGTGGGGAAAAAGCTAAAGGAAATAAGAATTCAATTTACTCGATTACTTGAAAGTGAGGAAAGCAGACTACTTACTGCTATCAATTCCACTGAGAAGCAAGCGATTTATAATAGTATTGACCAAAAGGTAAATGAGTTCATTCAGAAGAACATTCTTACACTAAGTGTTCTTGACAACTCGATGGGAAGTGGTCACTTTCTTGTAAACACAGCACATTACATTGCTAATTTCATTATGGAAATAGTGCATTCAAGTGAGTGGGAAAGTGATTATCTGAAAGGTGAACTTTCGTATTGGAAGATCCAAGTAGTAAGTCATTGTATATTCGGTATCGATATTAATCCGCTTGCCCTACATCTTGGGAAATTATCACTTTGGCTTGTCTCGGCTGCTAAGAATAAGCCATTGTCCTTTATGGATCACCATCTAAAAGTTGGGAATAGCTTAATAGGTATAGACAAACGACAAGTGGAAAAACAAATTAACGATTGGANNCAGACGGTGAGTATGATATCTTTACGGCTTCATATAATAGCATAATCGAAAATGTTCTAAATAAATACAGCAAAATATCACAGATGCCCGAAGAGACGAGAGATCAAGTTCATGCAAAGAAAGACCTCTATGATGAAATTAATAGTGAAGTTGAGCTACTTAAGAAAAAATTTGATGTGTACCTAGGAATGATCCAAATTGATGGTAAAGTGAACGAAGAATCGTTTCTAAAATTATTAAACTTTAGCGAATCGGAACTTGATTACAGTATCGATGAATATGAAGAATATTTGATAGATGCTCAGAAGTTTAAATATTTCCATTGGGATCTAGAGTTCCCTGACATAATGGAGAACGGTGGATTTGATATTGTTATTGGCAATCCTCCATACGTTGTTGTAACAGATACTAAACCTTATAAACAAAGTATTATTAGGACCTTACAAACAAATAACCTATTTTCATATATGATGGAAAGGGCCATAAAACATAGTAAAAGTGAAGGGTATTTTGGTGTAATCGTCCCTATTTCATCAGTAGCAGGGGAGACAATGATTCCACTACAAAAATGCTTATTGACTAGTTTGAATAAACTATATATTAGTAACTACTCTACTAGACCATCAAAGTTATTTCAAAAAGTGGAACAAAGACTATCTATAATCATGGGGGTTAAGGATAAGAATACGGATAAGGTGGAATCAGATATTGAACTTTATACTACTTCCTATTTGAAGTGGTATTCCCACGAGAGAAAGAAACTTTTTACGGAAATGTTGCAATATTCACGTTGTTATAAAGAAAATATTATGGATGGAATCATACCAAAAATCGGAAATCATCTTGAGAATGATATATTCCGAAAAATTAAATCGGTTTCAAATAAATTGGAGTCACTTACTGATAAGGATGGAGAACTCTATCTTTACTACCACGGAACTCCTAGATACTGGAATAAGGCAATGGATTATGTTCCAGGTTTCTATAGCGAGAAACAAGGGCATAAACAATCAACTGAATATAAAACGCTTTCCTTTAATGATGAATCAAAGAAAAATGTTTTCGGATGTGTTGTCAATAGCGCTCTTTTTTATTGGTGGTGGAATGTAGTATCCGACTGTAGACACCTTACAAAGAGAGATGTGATGGATTTTAACTTTAATTGGGAGGGTCTTTCTGAAAAAATGGTCAATAAACTAGACAGTGTTTTTATTGAATTAATGGAAAATTTTAAGACCAATAAAAAGCAGATTATTATGAATCTTGGTGGTAACCTTGGACAAGTAACATTAGATTCTGTCGAACATCAGCTATCTAAGCCGATAATTGATAAAATTGATGGCTATCTTGCTGAGTATTACGGATTTAATGATGAAGAGCTTTCATTTATTCGAAACTACGACTACCGCTTTAGAATGGGAGAAGAAGGTGTTGAACATGAATAAGCCTAAACTCTATCTATCCGAAGGCTACCACATGAAATTTGATACTGTTGCTTCCATGTTGCAATTAGTCAATGGTTCTAGTTTGCCAACCCACTCTAAAGAGTGGGTTACAAGTAATATGGGTGTATCTTCCAGAATGGTAAAGTGCATTGCGAATTATTGCAGTGCAACCGGTTTATTACAACCTAAATTGTATAAACCAACATTATTTGGTGAGCTCGTAAGTGAGTACGATCCATTTGTTGGTGACAGTGGTACGCTATGGTTAATGCACTATATCGCTTCTTCTAGTTCAGAGCTTATTATCTGGAATCGGTTATTTAATACTATTCTTCATGAAATGCCAAATTGTCATGGAAGTAATGAACTTTACCATTATTTTGATGATTTGCATGAGAGTTTTACAGCAGCAACATTAAAAACGAATGTTCCGAGTGAGCTAAATAGTCTGCTTAATGCATACTGTGAACAACAGTTTTCGAAACTAGGAATTATTTCGAAGACAAGTGATGGAATCCAATCTTATAAGAATCAACCAATGTCTCCCATGATATTTTATGCTCTGATATTGTATTTTAAAGAAAATAATTATGAAGGTGCATCCACAATAGATGTATCTTTTCTTACCAATGAGCAAAACAGTCCGGGGCGTGTAACTTTATATTCTTCATTAAATGTAAGACGGATGATTGAGGAATTACATAAAAAGAAAATGATTCAATTAGAATCAAGAGCTGATTTAGACCAAATACGGTTTGTTCATAACCATACATTTCTTGATGCCGTTAAGTTGTATTACAGAGGTACTCATGACTAGTTCAATTAACTTACACAATCTCGTCAACGTTCAGAAAACAGAAAGATATAAAGCAATACTAGTCATAGGGAATATTCATTCGTTATCTCCCAATATAGGGAGTGTAATTGCAAATTCGTTAAATGCTAGATATATTTCAACCGTAGATGAATTCGTACAAACTGACTTGCGGAGTGCTTGCATCGATACGTTCGACCCGGATGACTTGAAAAAAATGCTCAGGGATATTGTAACCTCAAACGAAGAGGTTGTGGTTGTTGAAGGTATAGATATGCTTTGGAGTGTTTGGTCTTCTTCAATGCGAAATCGATTTCTTAAAATGTTAGAGATGGATACAATATCACCTTATAAACACACGGTATTTATTTTTTTGTGTTTAAAAGATGATCAATTAATGAAGTGTGACTGGAAGAATGATGCCAATCACTCGCCCAGAGTGGTTGACATCAACGATATCCTACTAGGAGGCCCTCAAGATGGACAAGATTTCTAATATTATTGAAATTAAGAGTGCTTACTCAACGCAAGTGAATTTAAGGGAAGAATACGATGATTATAAAGTCAATTTAGAACGTATGGAGCGCTATATGCCTATTCGTTCCCATAGAGCAGCATTTGAGAAAATCACTAGAGCTTTATTGGATCGTGATAGTAAAAGGTTTTTTCTTTTGACAGGTAGCTATGGTACTGGTAAGTCCCATTTAAGTCTAATGCTTGCTAATTATTTGACACACCCTTCTACCGCGCCAGAAATCGAAACTTTTTTCGAAAATTTTGCTCAAATGTCAGAGCAAGATGGAGAATTAGTAAATGATATCGAGAAATGGAAAATAAAAAGAAAAAATGGTAAGTTTCTTGTTTGTATTTGTGATTATGACAGTGATAATTCCTTCACGGAGATCATTCTTAAGTCTATAATAACCGCCTTAGAAAGGGAAGGTATTGATAGTTCCCAATTAGCTACGCCTTATAGAGAAGCGGTTAGGAAAATAGAAGAATGGAAAAGGCTTTCGGATATGGGGTTGAAAAACTTCTATTCTGATTTTGAACGTTCACTGACGAGTAAACTTCCTGGAACANNAAAGCTCTTGATAGGGACCTTGATTCAGAAAAACTAGTAATATTTAGACAGATTCATAAAGATATTACTACTGTCGATTTCATGATGGATAAAAATAATTTGGTAGAGATTATGAAGGATTTAGTACAGAGTCCTTTATTCTTAGAGAATTTCCAGGGAATCGCAATTCTTTTTGATGAATTTGATTATATATTAAAAGAAAAACAACGGTTTGGTTCGAATTTGAATGTATTCCAAGCATTTGGAGAATATTGCTCTAAATCATTTATCAACGGGGCACCGGTTTTTATGTTGGCTACTGGACATAGATCGTTTATTAGCTATAAATCCCGTTATAACGAAGATGATTTTTCAGTTGTAAATAATCGAGTAGAGGAAGTTTCCCTGAAAACTGAAGGATTTGAAGACATTATTTCAGCGATAGTAATTCCAGATAAAAACTCTGAATCATGGAAGCAATATATACGCCCAAACCGTAATGTGTTTGATTCTCTGACACAATCATGCAGAGAACATGAAATCTTTTCACACCTGTCCGGTTCAGGAAAAAAACTCAGAGAAAAAATTATTGAAAATATCTATCCGATGCATCCAATGGCTACACACGTACTTCTAGAACTGTCAAAAGATATAGCGTCTAATAATCGTTCCGTATTTACCTTCTTCACTAAAGCGTATCGTAATAGCACCGATGAGGGTTCTTATAATTGGTACACGCATACGCACGAAATATTGGATGGTAAAGGGAATTTGAATTTTTATACGGTTGACTATTTATTCAGATACTTCAACCAGTTGATTAGTTCTGATAACCTCGAACTTCCAGACAGCAAAAAAACGATAATCAGAAACTTTGAAGCATCATTGAGAGAATGGAAAAAAGTTCATGCTAAAGAGAAAACTTTGATTGTTGACGAAAATGAACTTTGGGCAGAGCGGATTTTACAAACTTTGGTTCTTTATCATTTAGCCAATGTTGTCCCTAATGCCACAAATATTTTATTTGGATTAAATGCGAATGCTAATCTGTTTCCTGAGCTTGCAGCTAAGATTAAATCCATCTTGAAGTATTTAGTAGACAAGCATATTTTGTTTTACAACAAACAGTCTGATGCTTATGAGTTTAAGAAAAATGATTTAATAGATATTGATGGGTTAGTCGAAGATTATATTTCTAAAGAAGAACACTACAACTTCGATGTCGTAGATGAATTTACTCGCATAGGTAAGATAAGAGATCATTCTGAGTTGTATCAGCTTTTTCGAGATGATTTCTACTATGGAAAAGCATACAATTTGGATTGGACGGAAGACAAACGGTTTTTACGTGTTTTTGCAACTGTTAAAGAGCTAGAAGGTAAGAATTTCTTTGAAAAAATATCTAAATCAATGTTAGAGGAACAAGATTATACAAAATCATATGAAGGCATTTCAATCGTTGTGATATGTGAGTCTTTAGAAGAGAGGGACAAGGCGAGGTCCATAGCGATGTATAATAAAAACTCTCGCATTCTCATAGGTGTTCCTCGAAACGATATTCTTGTAAAAGAACATGTGGCGAATTACATTGCCTTAGAGCATATATCCAATTCATCGATTTCGGAACAAGAATTTGCGCTAGTTCAAGATAAGAAGAACTATCAAGCTAAACTTATCGCGGATCAATTGAACCTATATTCTGATCAGAAGAATATTATTTGGTCAGAGAAAGAAGGAAATGTTGTTCAAATATCTAAAGATGAGCACTCTGCAGTAAGCTTTGCTTTACAAAAATTATATGAAAATAAACGCTCCAGAATTAAACACTCTGACTTAAACAAAAATCATAGTATTGAAAAAAATGGTCAAAATGCGCTTAAAGACGCTGTTGATAGGTTATTGGATTTTGAAAATAAATTAACGTGGGATACCTCTAAAGCTTCAGATACATCAGATATGAGGGTGTTTCATTCTGTGCTAGCCGCTAAAAATGTGCTAGTAACAGTAGAACAGAACAAGAACATCTGTAAAGGTAAATTCAACTCTGATTTTGCCTCCTATCGTGATTCGCTACCGGCACTGACTGCAATGTTTTCAGAAATCGAAGATAAACAAAAGAGTATTCCTTTTTCGAATTTTACAAAGATAGCGCAAGAATATGGAGTCGGGCGATACGGGTTCTTACTTTATTTTTCTGTAATTTTACGATACTACGATAGTGCACTATATTTGAAATCATCACCGAATTCACCAGATATTTTGAAGATAAATTCTTATTCCGAACTAGAAGATTTAATAGTTAAGAGGAAATATCCGAATGCTGTGATTGATATTTTGCAGTTAACAGAGATTGAAAAGAATTTTGTGAATTCGATTTATCAAATATATGAGACAATACCATTAACTAAGAATATTACTATAGACCAATGTTATTCAAAATTAATGAAATGGTATGATTCATTACCAAATGTATCTAAAATAAGTTCTGTATATACAGACACACGTTTTCATTTTCTGATTAGTGTTTTTTCAAGTATGAAAAACAATTCAATGCCCAACTTTATTATTTGTAAGTTGCAAACCGTAATAGGGAGTGCGGAGAATGACTTGTTGACTGACTCTGCTGTTAAAAGTGTCTTAGATTTTCTAAGGTCAGCCAAGATTGAAATGCCTAATACACACCAGAAAATTTTGGATAATATATTTAAACAAGTCACAAATCTTTTCAATCCAAGCTATAGTGGTAAATATACTGAAGAAGTGACTAGAAGTAGCCTAATAAATTGGTATGATTCACTTACTGAGATACAAAAGGATACTGGGTTTCAAAAGCATATCCCTGATAGCAAAATAGTTGTTAATAATGTTTCCTCATGCATCAATGCTGTACAAACATTGTCAGTAGATATGCCAGAACAGCTTGTTCAACAAAAGGTGCTTGAATGGTCTACAGATAAGACCGCTGACTTAATTCATAAGATTAAACATGCAAAGTTATTTGTCGAACAAAATGTAATTGATGTGGAAGATCCAATATTGGTTATCCCGGATACCTGGGTTCAAGTCCCAGAGGGGAATCAAGATATTTATTATTTTCAAAAGGGTTCTATAACTATTAAGTGTCCAAATGAAAATTACACTATACTTTATACGGATGATGGTAATAGCCCGTTGAGTCCGGTCAGCAAATCTAAAGAGATAAAGGATGAGTTGAACTATACCCCGTTGGTTGATGAGTTTATCTTGCAATTAGTCAGCGTAGATGACCAGAATAGGAACGGATTCGTAAGAAAATACAAATTCAGAGCAGAAAAATTAAGATTTCAAGTAAGACCTATAATTAAAGAGCATCAAGCGGTAATGAACTTTGGTTCTTCTGCTAAAGCAGAACATGAATCAGAAGAGTCAATTATGATTCCTAGTATTCCTTACGATAACAATTCTCTTGAAATATGCATGAATAGCATCATACAAACGGCAGTAGCTAAAAAGAAAATGTCTAATGATGTAATTAGAGAAACTTTATTAAATATGTTACGCAGTTTGGGGGAATAAGCATTGAGCGGCATTCGAATCTTTGCCGACCTGAATAGGCTTCTATCTGAGTCTGAGTATACTTTTAGTAAGATTAACGAATATCCCAAGCTTTATCTCGCAGTGCGGACAATGTTAGCCAATAAGATTAGTCATTCGGATATAATTATACAGAATCAGCAACTTTTAACTTGGATTAAAGAATTAAACGTTTTTGAACCTAATGACATGTTGGAAATTCTTGAGATGTCACTAAGGGAGTATATAAGTAATACTTGGGGGATTATTCCCCCTTCTTATCTACAAGATAATGAATTGAAAGATATTATTGGTACTTTTCCTGTTTTAGAAGATAAAACCAATTTTGAGAAGAGTGTACTGGAACATTACTTTGAGTTTTCATTTGATATCACTGAGCTAACTGTAATAACGATTGAAAAAATTTGCTTTGCTGCAAATTTCGCTGAATATAAAAATAAATTACAAATTAACTGTATAAGAACAATTCTCAACCATCAAAAAGAAAAGGCGTTGAAGAATAATAGGAATGTCTCTTTACTAATTGAAATGCTGTTTGAATCTCCTGAAATTTTTATCAAGATAGTATCAAGTTTTGCCGCTTTGAAAGGATATCCAAAAGAGCTAAGAAGCAGATTTTTAGAAGAATATATTTCAGAACTTTCGAATTTGAGTATTAAGCAATTTATTCCAAATACTGACTCTATACCAGTTGAAATAACAAATGCTATTAGAGTTGAATTAAATAGCTTATTAATCAGTTCATTAACCTTAGAAGAAGTAATTGAAATTATTCGATGTACAAGTGGATTTTTAGAGAGTGAGTTTGAAATTCTAATTAACTTTATAAATTCAACAGTGCATTTTGACCGCAATAAATTGATTATAGAAATCAAGTCGCATTTTAATCAGTTTTTGACTAAGCGACCAAGTCTATTGTTTGAATTAGATTTACTTGTATCTCCATCATTCCCTACTGAACCTGATTTTGAGATCACGAAAGAGTGGATTGATTGGGCAGAATTAGAGTATCTCCCATATCGGCGCTGGCAAGAGACTAGAAAGGAAAATAACGAGTTATTAGACTCTTACGGTAACTTGTTTTCCGATTGGATTGCAAAAAACTACCTCGAAATAAAATATTCGTACCCTAATACGGTAATGAATTTATTACCTAGTATCAAACAAAAAATAGACAAACAAGCGTTCACTTTACTATTAATCATCGATAATATTGGTTTGCGTTGGAACGACCATCTTATTAGTTTATTTAAGAAGAATGGCATGGGTTTGTTGAAAAAAGACAACTTTGTTGCCGCTATTCCTACTGAGACTAGAATTTCAAAAACAGCTTTACTATCCGCTAATTATACATTTTCAAAAAATGAACAAGATTATCGAAAGTTGACTGAACAAAAAACAAGTGAGCAATTTCAAAACAAACAGCTCTTTTATACAACAAAAGTTTTAGAATTAAAAGAGTTACCTCATAGTGTTGATTTTGCAATACTTAATTATCTGATGATTGATGATTACATGCATATGGATCAGAATAAGATGGCAAGTCCCAAATTCGAGGTTATTTCTAATGAATTGAATGGATTAATTGATGTGGTTTGCAAAAGCTTGCAACATCGACCTGAAATAGATATTTTTGTAGTATCTGATCATGGGGCTGCTAAAATAACTAAGGAAAGTATAACAGATGTAGAACAAGTATTCTTTGAGGATGTTGTAGATAGAACAGAACGATATTTTTGTGTAACAGATGACCAATTAAATCGATACCGCAGCAAAATCGAAACAGTTGGCTATATCTTTGAGAAGCATCGATTTAACCTGGATGCAAACTATGTAATAATAAAAGGTAATTATTCATTTAAAAAAAATATGATGGACCAGTATGTTCATGGTGGAGTATCTGCTGAAGAACTTCTAGTGCCATTATTACATTTTCACAGATCCACACACAAAGTTAACCAGCTCAATGTATTCATAAAGGGNNAACGTGAAGAGTCAAATAACTTTCACTATTGAGAATACGAATCAAATTCCTGTTGAAAATTTGCAACTCGCGATTTTAAGTCACTTTGTATCTGTCGATAATGACACAGTAAGCATTGATAAAATCGATGCTATGACTAAAGCAGATATCAAAATCGACAACGTTAGAATCATGCGTAAGGGGAATACTGTTCCAACCGAATTGAGTATTAGTATTCGTTATGACTTTGCTTCGAAACAATATGATACAGTTAGTAAGTTGCCAATTGTTATAAAAACCATGCAAGAGAATACGTTCGACTTTGATTTTTAGGGGGAAAGTAATGTTCGAACAATTTGAACAAAAAGCCTTTGATATTTATGGGGAAGTTGTGATCAATAAGAATCTGGTACATCAGGCTGGTTTTACAGCACGTTCAATTCCCACCTATGTTGGGGAATGGATACTTTTTAACTTTCTCGAAGATGGAATATTAACTGATGATTCGAGAAAGAGGATTGCCGACTTTATTAATAAATTTCTGCCTCAAAAAGCCCAAAAAGAACAAATAAAAAACCAATTATTGAACATGGATAGTGTGAAACTGCTTGATGATTATAGTGTGTCAGTAAATTTAAAGACTGGAAGTAGGAATTTAAAGATACCATTTTTGGACATTAACGATGCAATGATTTCTCCACAGATAGTTGAAGATAATGATTTGATGTTAGCAAGTGGAGTTTGGGGTGTTGGGGAATTGTTCTATGCCCCGCCAGATAGTGAAAATAATCGTGGGAGTGTAATACTCCGCTCGTTTAAACCATTTCAGATCAACGCTGTTGATTTAGAATATTTTATTGAATGTCGTGAGCAGTTCACATTTGATGAATGGATTAATCTCATCATATCAAGCATGGGTTTTAATCCTGGCATATACACGACTGAACAAAAAATGATTTTAATAACCAGGATAATTCCCTTTGTTGAACCGCGTGTCAATTTAATTGAACTTGCACCTAAAGGAACAGGCAAATCGTATGTATATGACAATTTTTCTAGATATGCTCGTGTAGTTCGTGGTGGGAAAGTTAGTCCTGCGGTAATGTTTTTTCATCAAACAAAGAATACGCCAGGCTTAATTGCTAAATATGATGCTGTCGTACTCGATGAGATACAGAGTATACNNCGGTCTGAAAACTTATCTGGAAAGTGGGAAGTTTAGCCGTGGAAATACTGAGGCTACTTCTGAAGCAGGATTTGTAATGCTAGGTAATATTGCATTGGATGAAAATAGAAATCCGCAGTATCAAGAAGAGGGGATTTTGAAAGAAATACCTAACTTTTTGCAGGAAACAGCATTTATTGACCGACTACATGGAATTATTCCTGGATGGAAAATGCCCAGAGTGTCTAATGATACTCCTTCGAAAACACTTGGATTTAAAGGTGATTTTTTTTCTGAGATACTACATAATTTACGTGGAAAAGTCGACTACTCCGATTTTGTAAGTGGTTATATGCATTTAACAAATTGCAAGGATTTACGGGATTTTAAAGCAATTCAGAGACTCGCGACTGGCTTCCTCAAGATCCTTTTCCCTGATATGAAAGTAAGTAACGACGATTTTATTGCATATTGTTTAAAACCAGCTGTTGAGCTACGTCAGAGGGTTAGGGATGAATTGCATAAAATGGACCCTGAATATAAAAAAATAAAAATTGAAATAACTAATTAGAATGAGAATAAAAGTTCGCTGACAACCTCCTGTCAGCGAACTTTTGTTTATAATAGACTAACTTATACAACCCGAAAGGATGGTTAACCATGAAAATATTCCACACCGCAGACTGGCATCTCGGCAAGTTGGTACAAGGTGTCTATATGACAGAGGACCAGCAATATATTCTCGAACAGTTCATCAAGGATATCGAAACGGAACAGCCCGATGTCATCATTATCGCAGGTGATCTTTACGATCGTGCGGTTCCACCGACAGAAGCAGTACAATTGCTCGATAGGGTGCTAGAGACGATTATACTTCAGTTGAAAATTCCAGTACTGGCGGTCGCGGGTAATCATGATAGTCCAAGTCGCCTAGATTTCGGCAGCAGCTTTATGAAAGCATCGGGATTACATATTGCAGGAGAACTTACCAATCCCATGGAGCCCGTGGTGTTGAGAGATGAAAATGGTGAAGTTCACTTCCATCTCATTCCTTATGCTGAGCCTGGGAAAGTACGTTATTTATTTGGTGATGAGAGTATCAGAACACATAACGATGCCATGCAGAAGATTACGGAGACGATTAAAAAAACGCTGGACTCAAACGCCCGCCATATTTTTGTGGGGCACGCTTTTGTAACTCCTGGTGGTGAAGCTCAGGAGAATACGAGCGATTCTGAACGGCCGCTGTCTATCGGTGGGGCTGAACATGTGAGCTCCGAATATTTTGATGGATTCCATTACACCGCATTAGGTCACTTGCACCAGGCACATCATGTTGGAAACGAAAAGATTCGGTATTCTGGCTCACCGCTGAAGTATTCCATTTCGGAAGAACTTCATAACAAGGGATATTTGATTGTCCATCTGAATGAACACGGAAATACAACGATTGAGAAAAGATTGCTGACGCCACGACACGACATGCGGACAGTTGAAGGTTTGATCGCAGATATTGAGCAGCATGTAATCAATGATGATTATGTGTTCGTCCGCTTGCTGGATGAAGTGTTAGTATCATCACCAATGGAACGGGTTCGTTCGGTCTACCCAAATGCAATGCATGTTGAACGGAAGCTGGCCATCTCAGGATTGATTGGGGAGTCACAGGCGGTTGATGGACGAGCGAAAATGGATGGACTTTCGCTGTTCAAAGTTTTTTATAAAGACGTAAGAGGAACAGATCTATCGCCAGAAACAGAGAAGTTGTTTATCGAAACGCTGCAGGAAATCCTTGAGAAGGAGGGTGAGCGTTATGAGACCGTTGAAGCTGACAATGACGGCGTTCGGGCCGTATAAGGATACAGAGGTTATTAATTTCTCCGAACTTAAAGAGCACCGCTTATTTGTGGTATCTGGAAATACGGGGGCTGGGAAGACTTCTATTTTTGATGCAATCTGTTTTGCTCTGTATGGAGATGCAAGTGGTGAGGACAGAAATGATAACAAGATGCTCCGCAGCCATTTCGCCGATGATCAGACACACACTTCTGTTGATTTGGAATTTGAACTAAAAGGTCGGATATATCGTGTATTTCGGCAGTTGGCCCATGTGAAGTCCGGAAACAAGGGTGCGACAGGAGATTCCTATGAGCTTTACGAAACCAGCAGTGGACAGGACGTCCCCATTGTCGATCGCTTTATCGTGTCACAGGTGGATGAGAAAATTAGCGGACTTATTGGACTCACCAAGGAGCAGTTTAGCCAGATCGTTATGCTGCCACAGGGTGAATTCCGCAAGCTGCTCACCTCAGAGACAGAGAACAAGGAAGAAATCTTGCGCAGGATTTTTAAGACCGGATTATATAAACAGGTCACCGACCATTTAAATGAACAACGAAAGGATATGCAGCAAATCTGCTCGGAGCAATCAAAAATGTTGGAATATCATATCGGTAATGTGAAGGGTTCTTTAGGTGGGCGTGAAGTCTCTGACTTGTACAAGGTATTTCAACAAGAGAACCACAATACGTTTCAAGTTCTAGAAGCACTAGATAAAGAAATTGAATTTTATTCCGTACAACTGAAGGAAAAGAAGCTGCTGCAGCAATCTGAATTGACCAAACTTCAAGAGCATACAGCAGTTTATCATCAAGCTCAAGGCATAAATGGGCAATTTGATCTTTTGGATCAGAAATCTGAGGTAAGACAACAGCTAATATCGAAAGAGGATGTTGTCATGCAGCAAACAGTGCAGCTTTCACTCGCAGAGCAAGCGATTCATCTTCAGGTCTATGAAAGGCATAATATTGAAATGACAGATGAACTAAGCCGTAAAAGCAAGTTTCTCGAAGCTGCGCTCGCTGAATGCTTGCAGGCTGAAGCTGCCCTCAATATGGCTACTTCTCTCTATAAGCAGGAAGAGGGGAAGGAAGAATTACGGAATCAGTCTTTGCGTGAACTGGATAGACTTCAAGGATATTTACCAGTAGTAAAAGAGATTGATCAGAAACAGCATGGAGTCATGAAGCTTGGAATAGAAGTGGAGGCCTTTTCAAAGCAGTTGAACGGTGCAATTGATGAGCTGGAGATCAAGCAAAACGAACGATCCTCTAAAGCAGCTCAAGTTAAGGAAATGGATGAAAAGGTTCTTCATTTGCCGGTAAAAACAGAGAAGCTTAACCTGTTAAGACAGCAGGCTGTAACTATGCAAGAATATCTGGGCCTCTTAGAAAAACTTACAAAGGAACAAGCCGAGGAAAAAGGGAATAAAGAGTCATTTGAACAAGCGGAACAGGCGTATTCTGAAATAGAGGAGCGCTGGATTGAAGGACAAGCAGGATTACTCGCAAGTCATCTTCATGACGGTGAGTTATGTCCTGTCTGCGGAAGTCTTGATCATCCCCAAAAAGCGGCAGCCACCGGCAACATTCCTACCAAAGAAGAGCTTGAACGGATGCGTAAGGAGAAATCTTCATTTGAAAAAAAACACCACGAAGCAAAAGCGAAACTTACAACTACTGAACAGCAGATTCAAGAGAAGCAGCAACAGTTGCTGGAACAGGGATATTCTTTAGAAGGGATTCAGGCTGTTTACGCCGATCTGCTAATAGAGGGAAAAGCACTGGCTGAAGAGGAGAAGCAACTGAAGGAATACAATGCTATGTTGATTCCACTTAAGCAGGCATTAGAAACATTGGATAGCAAATTGGAGGAGTTACGCAAACTCAAGGAACATACTCTGAATCTGTTCAATCATAAAAATACGGAGCATGTAACAAAGAAAGCGTTATATGAGCAATCGCTATCCAATTTGCCAGATGATGTGCGTAGTCTCGAGAAACTAGAACAGCATATCAAGATTGCAGAGGTTAACAATAGACAACTGGAGGCCAAATGGAAGCAAGTACAGAGTCAATACCAGGAGACGAATGAACGTTACATCAAGGCATTTACTAGCCGTAGTAGTGCTGAGAATATGAAGAGCGAAGCGACTGCCAACAAGGAAAAAGCTTTTCAAAGTTACCACAGTGCGTTAGAGCAGGCCGGATTCGCTTCAGAAGAAAGCTATAAAGCAGCGAAGATGAGCAATGATGCTCAAGCAGAGTTGCGGAAACAAATTGAAGCATACAAGACAGCGCTGGCCACGGTAACCAAACAAATGGAGGATCTAACTATATCGCTGGCAGGCAAAGAACGTCAGGATCTCACCATAATGCTGCAACACCTACAGGAGATGGAACAATTTATTGATATCGTTCGTGGCGAGTCTTTGCAAGCCGAGAATAATCTTGATAAAGGCACGGAATACAAGGCGAACATCCTTGTGGCCGAGCGTAGCTGTAAGGATGCTGAAAGTGAATACCAGCTAGTGAAAGATTTGTATGATGTTGTACGAGGTGAAAATAGTAAAAAGATCTCCTTTGAACGCTACCTACAAATTGAGTTTTTGGACAAAATTATCTACAATGCAAACCATCGCCTACAAAAAATGTCCGGAGGACAATATTACCTTGTTCGCAGCGATCGTATGGAGAAACGTGGCAAGCAAAGTGGTCTTGGATTTGATGTGTATGACAATTACACTGGTCAGTTGAGAGATGTGAAGACATTATCCGGTGGAGAAAAGTTTAATGCTTCGCTATGCTTGGCGCTTGGAATGGCAGATGTTATTCAAGCCTATGATGGCGGTGTTTCACTAGAAACAATGTTTATCGACGAGGGTTTTGGTTCACTGGATGAAGAATCACTGAACAAGGCCATTGATACTCTGATTGACCTGCAACAGTCCGGGCGAATGATTGGTGTGATCTCACATGTTCAGGAGCTAAAGCAAGCAATACCTGCAATCTTGGAGGTGAAGAAAACTAGAGAAGGGTATAGTTATACTAACTTTTATGTTAGCTAGATATCATTAACATATTTGCTGTAATATATTCGCTTTATTAAATCCTCCCCATCGGGAGGATTTTTTATGGGAACATATACTCGCTGACAGTATGTAGCTTTTTTAATGGAATATTATGATAGGGGATAAATGTCTGAAAAAGGGGTTTTTATTTGGATAATTGAATAAGTGTATTAAGCTATTTGTGGAGATATTCCTAAACTTAAAGAACAGTTGCCTAATTCTGAATATCAGAATGATACGATAGTAGAAGATGCTGTAGAAAATGTCGATGAAGAAAATGAAGATTAGGGTTAAGAGATTCCCCAATTCATCTTGTTCACTGTTCAGATAGAACTTCACAGCATATGGGCGGATTACCTTGAGAAGCTATGGAAGCCTTGGTTCACTGAGTATAAACGTAGCCGGAAAATCCAAGAACACTATGAGAAGTTGTTCTCGATTTACCAACTGCAAAAAAAGCTAGGAGAGCAGTATGAGCCTGTTGTAGCAAGTGGTTACTTCGCTGGAAGGGACCAAATGTTAATTCTATTACTCGTTATTTACTGACAGGTCGAGCTGAATTAACGATGGATACGAATACAGGGACATTTACACTTCAAGCTCCTTCAGAAGGAACAAAGTCTTTCTTAGAGCAGGATAGGTTGGAAATTGACCAGAGTCCTAATCGTGATGCGATACAATCAATTGAATCTTCATTAGAGAGCTTGGAAGATGATTTTTGGAATGAAGAGAAAATGGGTGAATTCTGTGTCGCAGAAGGGAACTTCGAGAACACTTTAGAAGTGTCTTATGATCCCAAGGCGCATCCTATTGTTTCCTTCCCCGCGTTGATATTACGAAAGAGAACGGAACGTGGATATATCCAAGCCTACTCTACAATCTTTGAACAACTCAGACTGGAAAATAACCAAGTTCCTAAAGGTATTCATCATGTGGTAGAAACGTTGGCTGAGGACTATCCAGATACATATGAAGATCAACAATGCTTCCCCGATTCGCAGTCTATTGATGCTAATTATGAAGTTCAAGAAGTCTATTTCCCCAAGCCAGCTAACGAAGCACAGATACGAATCGTTGAAACACTAAATAGACAAGAGGGTGTCATTGTTCAAGGGCCGCCAAGAACCGGGAAAAGTCATACCATTGCTAACCTGATTACTCATTTACTAACCTCAGGTCAAAAAATCTTAGTTACTAGCCAAACTCCAAGAGCGTTAAAAGTGGTAAAAGAAAAACTTTCAGACGAAATCCAAGCTCTATGTGTAAACCTTTTGGGAAGCGATGATGGAGCATTTCGGATTTCGAGAAAGTGGTTCAAGGGATTACTCAACATAGTCATTGCTTTTAAGGGAGATTGGACTGAAGAAATGGAACGTAGAAACCTTATTTGTGGTGACGCCTATGCACTCCAAGGGGATGAACGAGAGGTGATCTTCTTAAGCTTAGTAGCTTCACCAGGCGAGACGACTATGAGAGCTCTAGCAAGTGAGAAGGACAAACGAAGATTTAATGTCGCTGCCAGCCGATCGAGGGATCAGTTATGGCTCTTCCATAGTGCGAATTTAAACGATATTAAGAATCAAAACTGCGAAAGAAGTTTTAATTATTTCTATATAATTTATGGAGGTGCCCATGAATAATCTTGAAAGTAAAGAGAACTTCGATCTAGGCCTTAACACAGTCCGCAGCACTTTTGATCAATTGGAAGTATGGTACAGTGAAGTCAATTCTGAAAATAAGATTCTGTGGGAAGTTATTCTTGAAATAGGAAGCGAGGCCTTATGGGATAAGTTGTTTAATGCGCTGACTGATAAACATAGAGATGATAGTGCCGCCTTTATCATCAATAAAATTCAAGAATTACTTGAACGCGACAAATATTCGTTGGCTTTGCTTGGTCTGAATCACCTTTTGATAATACCAAATAATGAAGAACCATCAGAATTCGATAAATTATCTATTACACTTATNNGATCAAATGTTATCAATGGATATATCCGATCTAGATGAGATGGATAGGTCGCTTATTGACATCATGAGGTGGATGAAGAAAGCATCAAATTCAAAATTACGAGGTAGTGTCCACGAATATCTTCATGCTAATCATGCTAAAGTGAATCAATTGATAGCAGATACGAATTCTCCCGACCTCATTTTAACGTACTTGTACACCTTACTGGCTTTCGATTGTTACTCTCCTATGAGAAATATGATGGAATATCTTCTGGATAAAGAGTGGCCTTTTCTGGATGCAAAACTTCAGGAGGAACAGTTTGCACATTTTTTATGGATGACTTTTTATCTATCTATGGACGATGTTTTATTAAGAGTCTCCAAGCAAGGAGATCATTTCGTTGAGCAAGCTAACCTCCCTGAAATCATCCTCTATAAGAAGTATTATGCGGCAAAAATCAATAGGAAGAATGATGATAAGACATTGGAGGATATTGTCGCTCTTATGACCCGAAGTCTAATATTTGAAGAGCCCGAAAAAGCGAAGCTGTGGGAAGAAATCATTAGATTCCTGCAAACAAGAGTTAATACTTCAATTTCTACTCCAGAAATACAAACTAATATTAAGAAAGCGGAAGATATCTGGCAGATAAAGAATAAAACGGATCACTGTCCACACTGTAGCGAAAGCAAATTAGTTAAGGAAAAGTTTTTAGTTGATGGGTTCAAAAAAAAATCGGCTCAAGTACGAAAACAAGTAATGTTTGAACTGCTTAACTGCGAACGCTGCCTAAAAGTCTACACTTATGACAGTTTAAATAAGAATCTAAACTTGGCTCTTGAACCCTATAAATGCAAAGTTAAATTAGATCCACTTGATTATCCTCCAAAAAAAGAGGTTGTTAAACCGATAAAGACGATAGCAAAGAAAGTGGTGACTATGCCGACAGCCTCTACAACGAGTGGTTATTTCAAGTGGCCAAGCACAGAAGCGAATGAATCGCAGGTACAATCGGATAGGGAAGCGAATTTTAGAGAGGAAACAGACCTTCATCGTTTGGGTTATAGAATTACTGGCCTCAATCGAATTCAGCGGTGGGACNNTAAAGAAATCGTCTATACAATCGCACGAAATATTCGTTTACGTAAGTCTCAAGCCGGTGGTAAAACAAAATTCGCATATGCAATAGCCGAGTGGGAGCATGATCTGAAACGTCTAAAACAAGAATACTATAAATCAAATTTCACATGGCCACAATATTAACGGAAAAAGGATGGTAATCATGGAACTGACTGAAGAAATGCTGGAATCCGAAGGCTGGGCATACTTGTTTGATCTTACATTTTTGGAGAATACGGATGATGAGGACGCTATTAAACAGCATATATGGAGCATCTACAAAACAGCAATTGATGGTTTGCTAAACCAAAGATCTAAGAAGCTGAAGAAGGGGCCTATTGTAGTCTGGTATTGTCTGAAGAAAGTAACAGGTGATCAAAATCAACTGGTCGATGGCTATATACTGATGATCACTCCCTATTATAGAAAGCTTACTGGTAGAGACTCCGACCCTATTGTGGAATCTATGTGGAAACATAAGGGATACATTCGAACAAGCTCAGCCATACCATTAATAGAAGGTGCGGTCCCCGCGTGCATTTTAACTGAGGGGGAGGTTTATCCGTTAGATATTGATAAAGCATTCTTCGATAATTTGTCTGAACTGTTTGAAGAGCATCAATATATGCTTTCGCTTGTTAATCCGAGGATGGAGTTACGATCTAATCCTTATCAGAATTAATTTTGAATAAACTATATCAATTGTATTGGATAAAAAGATAAGATCATTTTGAAATTTAAAATTCTGTAATTTTTCACAATATAACATCATTTATTTGGGAACGTACATTCGCTGACAAACCGTAGTCACTACCATAGTTTATCCTATACCTAACCAACTCTTCTAATAGGATGGTGTTCTATGGCTAAAACACACGATACACTTTTGTCCCTAATAATAGGTATCAACAAATGGCAAGGTAATTACGGGGAAATACCGGACGAGCTTTATAAGGGGATGCTTCTATTCATTGAGCAGACGGCTGCTTCTAAAGCTCAACCTCCGGTTGATCTTTTTCATTTACTACAAGTTCTACATCACCCCTCCAGAGAATGGGGAATACCTGACCTCCAAGACTATTACCCCGAAGATGCTCCCTTATTGGAGGAGTTCATTGGCCTCACACCAGATGCCGATGAATTTCTGAATCGACATATTTCCCCACAGGATGCTGAGCAACAGTATATGTATGAAATTCTTTTGTACTGCAGAGAGGAAGATCGGCAACTGGGGCATGAATATACTCGCATCCGAACATATCTGTCCAATCCACACAATGCAGTAATTACTTCCTTTCAATTATCCGAGTTTGCCGAGAATTTTCCTGATCTTCATTTAACCAATCTGATTAAACAATGCTATGAGGAAATAACTCCTGCAGTGGCTAACTATAGGAAATGTCCGCACTGTGGCTGGACCCTGGAATATAAGAATAACCGTTGGCGCTGTAATAAGGAAGATATTTGTCATCAGCTTGCTGATTTTGAGAGCCTGAGTTTCTTTGATTTTGGAAAGGAACGGGTGATGCGGCTGCTGCCCGGAATCCAAAGATTCGTACTACTGCCTGGAATGTCTGAAGTGCGAATGGCTCAGCTTTTGATCCGAAAAGGGTATGAAGTTGAACTCTATCCCAATGTTGATGAATATGATCTCTCCGTATCAAAAGATGGCAGAAGGGTATTTCTAGACATTAAGGATTTCAGAGATCCACGCACACTTGCTAATTTCTTTAATCACCAAAACCCTTCCTATTTGGAAAAGTATAAGAACCAGTGTCTGATCGTAGTTCCACAGTATCGCAGCCAACTCTTTGCTTCTTATCGTGAGAGAAGTATGACGCTTTTGAACGAAACAGCTCGGGAGTATGTAGAAATGATTATGGAGAACGATATTGAATCTACGCTGAAGAAGGTGTTCCTATGAGAGTGACCTACTGGGATCTTTCAGAAGATATCATCAAGGGTTTTGAATCACTTCAGCTCCGCAAATCGGAGATAAACCTACTTCTGAGTATGGAGCTATTCATCACAGGTTGTCACCTGCTCGATTCTACACTTTCCATTGACCAAGCCTGGGCAGTTCTGGTTGGCTATGATGAGCCCTTTTTGAGGAATATTACCCGGATGGATATTGTAACTCGGATGAGGATACTATTTCCCGAACTGCGAACTAAGAAGAATCTACTTAAACGTATAGATGCTTACAGAGAACTAGATCGTGACAATCGGTTATTCGAAATTAGAGAAAATGGTGAGGCAGTTCGAATTGCTCCCAGATTTGTAACAAACCGAACTTCTATCTATGAGAGCATTCTCGAACGTCCTATCCCACGTAAGGCGAATATGAGTTCCTTTGCTGACGGAGATGAATTCACATACACCCGAAGGATTCGAGGCGGACAATCGATCACTTTCCGTGGGGCAATACCTGCGTCTCTGCTTACTAACGAACCTAAGTTATTACCGGCGTACCGGTCAAAAACAGTTCACAAGTGCACGATGCCTTATAGTGGCTCGGAATTAGCGCAAGAAATGGATCAACTCATTGGAACATCGACAAAGTGGATGAACCGAGCCAAAGCAGTGATTATGGAGTCGCTTGATGATATGGATCTGGAATTCGTATATCAAGGGAATAAACACATAGGTGGTGGACTCGGAGCAGGAAAGTCTACCTTTATGATGATGGAGACCTATCGGCTGGTCAAACAACATGGGGCCAGGGTAGGATTCATCGAAGGAAGCGTAGCTCAAGCTCTCGAACGCGTCAAAGAATTGCGTGAGCTTGGCATTAATGCTGTTCCTGTTATTGGGAAATCCTCAAGAGAGGAGCATCTCAATAACTATCTGTTTGCTAATAGCAGCAATATTCATGAGGTTAGTGATTGGCAGAGTGGAAAATATGATTCACTCGTTCACTTGTCTGATGTCTGCATTATTAAAGCATTGGCTCAAGACTATGAAAGAAAAAATCGATATCCTTGTACTCAGTTACAGCAAGGCAATACAATTGTGAAATGCCCGCTTGCAAATGTCTGCGGTATTTATAAAGATCTATCTGCCCTACAGAATGCTGAGGTGTGGGTAGCAACTGCGCCAAGTGTCCTGAAGACACGCATCTCAGCGGTCATTGATCCTTTAGAGAGAACCATTTATGAAGCAGTGTATGATCTATTGGATGTTGTGTTTGTGGATGAGGCCGATCAGGTGCAGAAGCAGTTCGATGAGACTTTTTTGACACAATATAACGTGTTCGGAGCGGTAGACGATATCTTCGAGAAGTTAAGATATGAATCCAATGAGCTAACCAGAGGACGCTATGGTCAATATGCTGGCGATCCTGCGATAAATGAGTGGAATGACAGGCTTCGCATGTTGGAACAGATGATCTGGCGTATTTACTACAAGTTGGATCTATCCCCGACATTACGGAAGAACATCAGTAATAATCTGATTAGGGTGGCAGCACTGGCAGGCACACTTAGTGAAAAACTTTCTGACAGTACGCAACTGCAGACAAGGATCTTAAAAAAATTTAACGAATATGCTTCAGATCCATACAGGGATCCCGCGCTATCAAGAATTGTCGATGAAATAGTAGAAACAGAGAGCCATGAACAGAAACTGAAGCTCATGGATCAAATCATAACCAGGGTAAATGGAGTCTTTAAACCAAGTATCAAAAAAGATCTGCTATATGCTCAGCTAGAATTCTTCCTGTACTTATGTAGAGCAGAGGAGAGTATCAAATACATTTTAACTACGTTTCCAATGATTCAAGCTAAACTTGGTCTTTCGATTGATTTCTCTCCACTGTTTACTATGCAGAAAGATTATCAGGCATTTATGAAAGAAGCGATGACTGGAATAACCTTGGGATATAAATATGACCTTCCTGACAATGAGAAGACGGGAAAGTTTAAGCTTATTGAATACACTGCTGTGGGGCGTTTGTTGTTGCACGATTGGCATAACCTTTACAAAGAATGTGATGGGAAGGAAGGTCCTGCGGTTGTTTTTCTTTCTGGAACAAGTCATGCTCCGAAGTCGGCTCATTACGATCTAAAGACTCCATCTGAATGGCTGCTTAGAGCTGGGCGTCAAAGTTCAGTGATTCAGATGAGTTATAAACCCATACTTGATGTGGTCCATGGAGAATATTATACGGTGTCGGGTATTCGTGAATCGGAGCAGAGAGATCAATATCTACGGGGTATGGTACAGCAATTGAAGCCGGATATTGAATATGAGTTGAATCATTGGAAGACTACCGGTAACCACAGGAGAGTATTGCTCGTTGTGAATTCATATGACGATGTCGACACAGTCCGCAGTGTTTTTCAGAATGATCGAGGTTGGACTGGCAGATATAAATCGCTTTCTAGAGACGCTGGCTCCAATGAAGATCAGTACTCCAGACTGCTGGTTGAATCATTTTATCAAGATCGCGCTGAAGTATTAATTGTACCTTTATTGTCAGTTGGGAGAGGCTACAACATCCTGGATGAGCATGGAGAGGCGCTCTTCGGCTCAGTATTCTTTCTGGTTCGCCCTTATCCTATACCAAATGACTTGAATTATCTTGTTCAAATTCTGCATGCTTATTTACCAGAATATTCGAGGAGGGTTCAAGGGCAGGATCTCTTCTATGATAAGGCGGTTAATAAACTGCGGCAGATCAGCAGCGCAAAGCTTGAGAGTATGTACCTGAAACCGGATTACTGGTCTATCTTAAGCTCCAAAGAGCGGGAGATCATGGGCTGGTACACTTTTGTTCCGGTATGGCAGATGATCGGCCGTCTGCTACGCGGGGGGAAAGATGCTCGAGTATACTTCTGTGATTCCAAATTTAATGCTAAACCAGCAGGTAATTCAGAAGGCTATTCCATGCTTGAAGTATGGGCGGCAATTATGCGAAAAAACAAAAAGGATGCCTTATTCCAAAGTTTATATGGCCCCTTTAGCGAAGCTATTAATAAGTTGAATATGGGAGGTAATAAATGAACAGAATGGAGCTTTTTGCATTGGAAGTAAACGAGGCAGTGTTCTATCATAAGACGGTTCATGTGATGCATATGCCTACAAGCTGGCGGAATTTCTTCAATACGCAAACAACACCTCAAAACTATAAGCTCTCTTATAAGGTTGAGCCTCTTGGCAAGAAACTGAAAAGTATTTTCCCGGAGATTGTATATGCAGATTTGAGTTATAAAATATTGCAAAAAGATTTACCTTGGATTGTTTCCACTATGAAAATTCCAGAGGCTCATATTAAGAAGCTCACACTGGGCTGGTTTGCACATTTGAAAGGATGTTCAGTCCCTGAACTTCCAGAAGAGATTAGGAATGCGGAGCCAGTATGGGTGACTTCAAATTTCGGTGATTTGCATGAATTTATTGATAAGTATCAGTGGCTTCCAGGTTTAGCAGCTCACAAATTTTGCCAAGAAAAAAGAACAATTGAGTTAGGTCAAGGCATTGTGGAGGAACTCCAGTTCCATCATACGATTTTTAATAATCAGCATGAATGTGTATCTGCTCCAATTCGGAAATCTCCACGGCATGATCCGTTTTCGTATGTGATGAAGGTCGAACTTAAGAATCGTGGTGGAGATGCGGAGAGACCACTAATTGCAGTATCAGTAGGAACACGGCGATATTTGAAGGAAGCACAAATTAAGGATGGCTTCTGTTACTTAAAAGCAGATCATGCCTGTTCAGTCTTGGTGTCAGTTCATAACCCGTATACACTACAGGAGAAACATTCTTTCTCGCAGCTTAAATTTGAGCGTCGTGCTGGAGGCGGAAGTAATAAGGATTCTTTTACAGTCTGGAAAACAGCGCTGGATGATTTGTATTGGGATGTACTTTATGAAGAGTCCTTCGAACCTGATATGCTGCTTACAAGTCCTGCTGCTTATCTGGCCGGTAACGGCGAAGTTACAGCATATGTAGTCAATCACCATTCGTTCAATGGTAAAGGGAACTTTGTTAAATCAGGACTTGGTCTCGCGGAGAAAAGTGGTCTGTTTAATAAATTTAAAGAGATACTTGCAGCGTATCATTTAACGCCGTTATATCATATTCCAGAGATTCTCCGTAAGCGAATGAATGATATAAGGTTTCCAATCGTGGCACATCAAGCAGAACAAATTGTTATAGAGGTCTACAGCAGCGAAGCGATGTTTAATGCAGTGAGAGAAGTTTATACAAGTGAACAGAAATCATTGGAAAAGAAACCGGTTATTTTTAACCGTCAAATCTCAGAAAATGTGTTTGGACTCAATTGTGATAAGGATGTAATTGTAGAATTCGTACGTTGCAGTCCTGAAGAGATTGTAAGCGAACTTGAAATAGGAACATATAAGGCCGATGTTGCGCATACAAAGCGGGTTAATCAAATTAACAAGCTGCTTAAGGAACCAGGTTATCAATGCGTTAAGCGAACGTTAGCATTGGTGGAAATTGAGCCCAAAGAACGCTGGATGAGGGATGGTGATCCAAAGAATGCAATAAGAGAAGGGATGAAAAAAACAGGACGTCTTACACAGTTTATACATCCCTTGACTGAAGGCAATGAAGATAACAAAGCAGATATAGCTCGTATGATTAATGCTTTGCTTGACTTGCTTAATGATGCTGGATTTCTAAGCCACAATATAACGAAGATTGATACGTATGGCTCAATCTTTTCTTTCAATATTTTAAAGGCTGATAACAAGTATTTACCTGTTATTTCAAAAATGGATGGCACTGAGGTAACACTAAAAATATTTGGAGTAGATGCTTGGCTGCCTTTAGGGAAGGCACCTTTTTATCTGCAACAGGCCAAAATGTTGGATAAACCGAGCAAATGGAATCAAAGCAAGCAGATTTTTCTCGATTTTATGAGTAGAACCATTGAGAACGAACTTGGTCAGGATGCAAGACAACTAACAGTAATGATAAATGCTACTCTGAGAAATGGGTGGCTTCCTACAATCCGAAATACGGATCTTTATTATGATAAAATACCTTATCTGAGTGAGCGTCTAGCAAATGAATCGCGTCTTAAGTTTATCCGTATCAATACGAGGGATGATGTCCCACAGTATCGGATTATAGAAAATGATGCTGAAGATGAATATAACAAGGCTTCGGGNNGGAAGACCGATGGCGTGGTCTGGTGTAAGAAACGAAGATATTAAGTATGTGTCTCCCAGCAAAATGCTGCTACAGCAGAAGGCGGTTGAGTACATTCCGCTTGGTATACTAGATGAAACTGAGCGTGATGATCTGGCTAATTTGGTTGATCAATTGCGCAGAATAGGTCTGAATTACGATAAGCATACGATTTATCCCTATACAATGAGAGTCATGAACATGTTGTCTAAATATTTAACCGGGAAAGAGAAAGATTATGATCCGGAATTTGATGAAGAAGTGGAGTTGATGGAGGAGGCTGAGGAATTCGTGTAATCGATATTAAGTAGTTTATTTGACGACTTTTATAGTCGTCTTTTTTTGATCCGTTGCAAGGACTTTAGACCCAACTCGTCGAAATGAACGGATACGGATAAGGGATAATTTTCAATTTGAACATACGTTCGCTGACATGTGGTGGTCTAGGCAATATGGTCTAATGGAAGTAGGTAATAGAAAAGCGGAGAGTTAAATGTGAATATCAGAGTTAACGCGTATATAAGGAAGGACCAAATGGGAAGGAAGTGCAGTTTTGATTGCGGAAATTCACAATAAAATTTCAAAAACGGGTAGCAACTTGTCTGATCGGCTTGAGGACCAGTTAACCGGTGATTTTTTTGGCTCGATTCGGTACCTTCCTTTTCAAACGACATTGCGGTATGTGTTGGAGGCGGTTCGTTTTGAGTTCAATGATCTTGAATCGAATTGGTGGCGATCCTTGCAATCAACACTGGGATTTGATTATGATATCAAATTCTGGGTTCGTCATGCAGAAGGAGAGATCGATTTGATTCTGACTCTTCCCAATGCCGTTATTGGTATCGAAGTGAAATACTATAGCGGTCTCTCTTCAGAGGACGGGGATTCGGAGGGAATTGTCACGCCGGAAGAAAGCATCAACCAGCTAGCTCGTTATTCTCGGTTTCTTCAAGATATTAGGCAGGAACAACCTGCGTATCTTATATTCTTGGCACCTTTAAATATTTTGTTGCTGGTCGAACGAGATATGAAAAAGCGTTCTATTATATCTCCGGATATCAAGCTGGGATTTCTGGCTTGGCAAAATGTACTGGAGCAATTACAAGGTATTGAATTAATGAATCTGGATATTGGGCAGCAAAGGATTTTAAAGGATTTGATTGCCCTTTTACTTCAAAAGGGCTTTACTCGCTTTAGAGGATTCAGCTCAGCCAGCAATGCCAGTTTAATGAATGAGCAGTCTTACACATTCTACAAGAATACAAAGTCACAGTTTAATTTATCATGGCCAATCCACCAAAATGTTCAGGAGGGTAACTATGTCTATATCAAACGATCTTGGCGCTAATATCAGTCTCGCTGTAAAGGTGCTGCGGGAAACGTACAAAAATTTAAATTTACTTTTTACNNCGAGATGGATATGATCGGCGAAGAAATGGGGTTCGTTCCATTAACAGCACGATTTTTAAGATGGAAGTCAGATAGCTATGAGGATGGATGGCTTCTCACGAATTTTATCAAGATTTATCAATTGGATGGAGCTTCGGCCGGTAACGAACAAGTGCCTGATTTGAAGGAAGGCGCTGTGTATGTAGTCGAGATTGAACTGGCTGGGGATGACGCACATCCCGAAATTACCTTATCTCGGTTTCATTATGATCTTTCCCGTTGGGAACGGATGCCTGCCATCTCAGATCACTGGCTCTTTAATCATCCATACCGAATAGAGAATCATTTTGACGTTGAAGGTGTTGATGATATCTGGAGAAGTAAAATTAAAGGGAAATCATCTAAGAAATATTGGGGTTTTAAGCAGGCAGTTGGTAAAACTATTTCTCTTGTAACAGTAAATGATGCTGAATCTATTAGAGAAGGAATATTTAAACAGCTACTAGACTTACCTGAAGCTTAAACCAGTGTTAATCATTTTCAGACTGGAGAGCAACAGATATAAAATAATTCTAACAATTAAAGGAGCTCATTATGATCAACTTATCTCAGTACCAGCAATTATTCGATATTGATAACACCACGGAACGATGTAAGAAAGTTAACGATACTATGGATCAGTTTTGGAAATCGGAACTAGATCAGTTAGCCGGGGAATTATTGGGTCAGGATTATAGAATTGCTACATATGGTCAGACATTAGTGACGACCTATCATGATTCATTAAATCCTAAATATGCGGAGCAAAAGAAAGATACGAACATAGGCAAAAGATACTTCGCTCAAATCGTTCGGAAAATAGGAAATAAAGAGATTATTCTTCTGACACTGGAGTTTAATGGCGTTGAACAACAGATGTACGTGTATACTGAACTAAGCTTTTATCAGGTCAATGCATTGATAAAGTCTGGCCAGCTAAGTACGGAGTTGAGCGAGCTAGATTCAGATGTCAGAGTTTTCGCTAGAACAAGTTCATTTACGAAAAATGAGATTGAACGGTCCCTTTTAGAACAGGAACTAAGTGCGATGGTTAAACCAAGAATCAGACCCTGGATTTACTTTGGTCTAGCAATACCTATGGAAGGAAACTATGAAGTTGCTGATATTATAAAAATGTTGAATTATGTATGGGAACAAACAACTGCTTTACGGAATTATGCTCTGGAGGATAGACAGCAGAATGCTAAAGCTGCACATATTATGGAACTGATTGCTTCAGCCGGAAAACCCTACTCGGTTTCATTGTTTGGGCACTCCTACCAGATATATTATGGAGCTCTCGAAACCGACAAATCTAACGTACGCGAACAAGGATTTACTTTGAAAAGAGAGGGGCAGACGATTGTACAGGGAACCTTTTATTACGGTGAATATAATGAGAGAAAAGGATTGAATAAACCAGTACTTGCAGTAGATGTTGGTGGTAGTAATCATATTTATGCGAATGTCTCAGTCCTGCTCGGTGATGATCGTAAGGAATGGTGGATTCAAAAATCGTTTAAAATGATGAATCATGACAATGAAGCTCTAAAACATCGTGCTCTTGATTTACTTAGACAGCACGGTATTCCGGTACGCAACGAGAATGAATATCTAACGGGCACGTATATCAATTCGGAGCAACGTTTTGAAGAAGATCTTACAGAAATCAAGGGTAGATTTGCTTGCGCTGCCCTTTTATTTGCTCATGTAAATGGTCGTGGGAAATTCAAATTTCTCGAAACAGAAGATCAAAGTACTGTAGAATCAGAGGGCAATTCAATAGATGACGATAATTCAAATGAAATCATTGAATACATCAGTAACTTTGATTTCACTGTTATCAATGAGACGATTCAGAACAGTTCATTAACATTTGATAAAGATTTGATTTTGGATCTCCATTTGAATTTGACAGCTTTGGACGAGAAACATTTCGTTATTCTAAGTGGCATCTCCGGAACTGGAAAAACCCAATTGGCCAAACTCTATGCAAATGCAGTATATGGCTTATCTTATGGAGCTGACAATCCGTATTTATCTCTTATTCCTGTTCGCCCGGATTGGTCAGATGGGACTGCTTTATTTGGATATTACAGCTCCTTTGAACACCAATACATAATGACGGAGTTTCTGAAGGTACTGATGCATGCACATGAGGAACGGGAGAAGCCGCATTTTATTGTATTGGACGAAATGAACCTTGCTCGGGTCGAATACTATTTAAGTGATTATTTAAGTGGGGTGGAATCGCACAAAGAAATTCCATTGCATAACCGAAATGATCTCGAAGAAATACCTGGAAAAATTAGTATACCACCAAACGTATATCTCATAGGTACGATTAATGTAGATGAAACGACTCACAGTATTTCGGACAAAGTCCTCGATCGTGCATTTGTTATGACTTTAAGTGATGTGGACCTGGAAACTTTTTGGAGTCGGGTAGAGGATGGGGTTAGATTAGAGCTACAAAACGAGTTTACTTTCTTGAAGAAGTTGAATAGTATGTTGACTCCTTATCACCTGCACTTTGGATATCGAACGATGAATGAAATGATACAGAAGATGAGCCGCCATCTTACGTTAGAAGTTGAATATCAGTTAGCAAGAAAAGTTATGCTGGATCGCGTGATTTCTGAAAAAGTGCTTCCTAAACTAAGGGGCGATGATCGGATCACTGAGCTACTTGTGGAATTAAAAGAAAATTTCACTGAACATTTAGGTGAGGAATCAACAAGCCTCGGACATATTATTCGAATGGAGAAGGAGCTTGCGAGATATGGAGCAACACAATTCTGGCGGTAATTTCTGGATACGATCAACTGGTGAAGAATGGGTTGTTTTGGAGGAGGTTTATTTGACTGAGGCTTCTACTTACGAGTGGAAGTACGTAATGAATGGTATAGAGCAACCTCCTGTAATCCATTTTTGTGGACAACTGCTTCCTTTACATCGCTTGGAGAAACATGAAGCTTTTGGTCAACTAATAACCCCCTTTTCTAGTGGTCAGATCTCTTTTGAAATTAACGGAACGAAACTTGATTCCTATATCTATCCGGATGTTCGTAAAATGACGGAGGAGCAATATCATCTCATGTTAGGTGATATTTTGCATGAAGCTTCGCTTTGCTTCGAATACTCAGATATTAAGATTGGTATTACAGTGGACCAGCATTCACGTGAGCTTTCTTTAGCACAATGGAGCTACATCGAATCGTCGTTCTCTTCGCTTACAAGCATGATACGGCGCGTTATAGAACATCCAACGAGGGTACTTCAAGCCCATGATCAGCAAATGAGACGGGATCGTGTCAAGGTAGTGGATGCTCGAACACTGGCCTGGGTGGAACGAAATAGTGGGCGGAGCCCTGATGGAACCATACCGGAAACAGTGAAATCTTCTAAGCGGGAAGATAGCTATAATACTTATGAGAATAGGCTTTTAAAGCGACAATTGTTGGAACTGAGACATCTACTTAAGTTGTACGGGAATGCAAGTCCGGCAGAGTTTACAACTAGAGCTGAAGCATATGCGGATAAAGTAGGGTATTACCTAAGANNATGACTCCCTACCAAGGTGTGATTCGAATATCTCAAGTGTTTCGAAAACATCCCATATACCGACAGTGCTATCAATGGTTTGATCGCTTATACAAGCATGGGAAAGAACGAATCGGATTGAGTTACAATTATCCGTTGAGAGAAACCTTTGCGCTATATGAGATATGGTGTTATATGCAGCTTGTAAAGATTTTTCGGGAAAAAGGCCTATTAAAAGACAGCAGCGGGCTATTTCGAACCAGAAGGGAAGGTGTTTTCCT
>DJUJ01000158.1:0-30058 GCA_002438345.1 Paenibacillus sp. UBA6285 | reverse complement strand
TGCAGAGCACAATGAGAGTGTTGTCCAGTTAAACAATGGTATGCGACTATCCTATCAACGGGTATTTCAAAATAATTCACCGCACTTTTACACCTTTACACAGAGGATGGTTCCCGACATTGTTATTGAGGCAGGAGAACGTTTATATATTCTCGATCCTAAATACCGGGTTGCAAACAATTTAGGAACAGCACTAGGCGAAATGCATAAGTACAAGGACGGTATCTTGCTACGCCGTAACGACGATCGTGCTGTTCAGAGCGTTTTCATCTTGACCCCTGTTCAGAGCGATGAGCTTCGCTATTTCACGGTAGATTTTCACGATAGATATAATATGGGTGCTGTATCGCTTATGCCGGGAGGTGGCATGGGCTTACTAAGTGATTTGATAGATAAACTGTTGATACAAGAAATTTAGTGTTGATAAGAATGATTTATCTAAGATATTCTTGATGTCATTGACATGGATAGTTACTGATTAGTTTTATTATAGTAGAAGTAATCAAATTGGGAGGGTTTGCAATGGCTCTAATTAGAAATTTAACTAAAATAACAAGGAATTCAAGATTACAAATAGAGGCAGAATCCACTTACAATATCTTGATTCAAAACGGAAAGAAATTTATCCAGATTAATACTTATGGTTCTAAGGAAAGAGTACATACAAACGTAGTAAGCCAAACTATTCAATTAGACGAGCAATCAGCTAGGCAATTATTAGGAATTATCAAATCGGAGTTTTCTTTGTAATTGTCAGTTTAGATTTAGTTCCATTAAGGAGGCACTAATTAATGGCTACATATAAGCAAATCCAAGAATACGTAAAGCAAAAACATGGCTATATTCCTAAAACATGCTGGATAGCGCATATGAAAGAATTAAGTGGTCTTCATCCTAAAATGTCACCCAGAAGATATTCTCCCAATGCTAGAGTGCAACCTTGTCCTATAGAAAAACAAGATGATATCAAAGAATCATTCCAATATTTTAAAATGATCTGAAGTGTAATAATAACTATAGGCCTTTGCCCAAGCGGTAAAGGTTTTTTGTGCTTTGCGTGTCCTGAAGCACGCATTATCTACTTGATGAAGATTCAGCTAAATTTAGCTCTTTATTCTAGAAAGGACTTGATACCTAGTTTGTTGAATTGATACTAACCAGGAAAAATTTTCAAATTAACATACGTTCGCTGACATATGTGTGCCCTATCGCTATGCTCTAATTAATTGAGGGAAAAATATGCTTAAGCCTTCTCGTACATCTCATAGAATTAGTGGAGAGTACCGGAGTTTGAAGTACCTCACTATTATTTAGAGATTCATCAGAAACTCACATTTGAATATATATAGGGAAATCATACTAATACGTTTTGGAAAGGGTTAGATCATTGCAAGTAGTATACGCGAGACCAGTTATGAAGTGAAGGAGGGATCAGGATGTTGGAGGAGTTTCTTGAAAGGATCGAGAATAAGGATTGCCCGAATTGTCCCAGAATGAGTATGTGTAAACCTGTTCTTCAGATAACTGAGTTAGATATTAAAAAACCAATTATGTTTATAGCTGAAGCCCCCGGACGGTTAGGAGCGGAAATAAGTAGAATACCTTTATATGGTGATCAAACTGGAAATAATTTTGATGAGCTTCTCCTAAAGGCGGAACTAAATCGACAACAATGTTATATTACCAACGCCGTTTTATGTGTTCCTATTGATGAGCGAGGTAACAATAGCACACCAAAAGAAAGTGAAATTAGAAACTGCTCAGGTCTTCTGTTAGAACAGATTCAAATCATCAAGCCTCGATTAATTGTGACTTTAGGAAAGTCGGCATTGATGGCATTGTACAAGATTAGAAAACATCAGATACAACTGCCAATAATTAACGAAAAGCCATCTGTTCATGATTGGAATGGATTGAAAGTGTTAGCACTTTATCATCCTAGTCCAAAGGTAATGAATATGTTTCGAAATAAAGAAAAGCAATATGCTGATTATAAAGTAATTCAAGATTGGCTAAAAGAAAATTAATAAAGTTAGATTGTAGGGAGTTTCAATAGATTTTGATTTCTAAATAAGGACTTATTCATATTTTTTTATGACCAAGAGATTCAGCNNCGTGCTGGCGTGCAGCGGTCAGATCCTATATACCAAAGTGACGTTCGCCATAGCCAGGAGGAAGGAATTCGCTGTATTAGCATGTGTACGAGCAGCTCACCTTTGTGCTCTATGGCAGCTCCGGTTCATGATCGATGACTGCGTGACGCAGGATGTACAGATCGTCACCGCAGTTGATAGCATCCACTTCCCATCAGATATGCTGCACAGTTGTATTCCGCTGGGGGATTGCAGTATGCTTTTAAATACTTTTACCCCGCACGGGCATATTTTGTGTAGGACCGTGAGCGGGATTTTTGATCAACAAGAGGGGGGGGCGCGAGGATTCTGCGTCTCTTTTTTTTGTATAACGACAAATTCTGTCATCTGATCCAAGTATAATGGGAGAATACATCGTCATTTTCAGAAGCAACTGCATCTGTATTATGCGGCTAAATTCAAAGTAAGGAGCGAGGAGATAGGGAATGCATTCACTCATCCATCTTGAGAAGGAACTTCTCTCATTAAGCAAGCAGCTTGAAAGTATAAGTAAAGGGTTGGAAAATCACCGGGATTTTTCAATCGGAGACCGGGAAGCCAGATATGATCACATCAAAATACTGGCCAGAAAATATCCGATTAGGAATACGAAGTTGCGGGCGGCACATGAATTGACAAAGAAGGCATATTTCGGCCTACTTACTCTGTTATCTACTATAGCACAGCAGGATCACACGGAGGATCAGAGGTTATTTTTACAGCGAATTGCTGCAGGGACTGGTTATACTTTGGAGTTCGAAGAATGGATGAAAGCTAGAAAGATGATTGAAGAAGAACTGGAAAATGGAAACACAATTCACTTGGAAGAGAATACATATTCACTGCTACTAGATAGCCTGCTATTAATCAATCTTACAGGGGGGGCTACGGTGGAGGCGTGGCGGATGCTTGCTGAGCTCTCGATTGTGCTGAACATTGCACAGGGAGATCTCGAAATGCTCGCCCAGTTGGCCAGAAGCATCATCCATCAGAATGAGGAGGAATTCAACTCCATTAAGGCCACAGATCCGCTGAAGTGGCGGGGCATGTTCACTCATCATATTCCGGCTGCTTGGATGAAGAATGGCAGGGTTTATTGCGGTGGTTATGAGGAGATGGGACGCAACGTATATCATTTTATGAATACTCCATTAAAAATCATCTCGAAAATGCAAGAGAAATCATTCGCCAACAAAGGTGACGTGATTGTGAAATACATAGAAAATGGAAAAGAAATCAATATACTGGCCCCCAAAGCGGGTAGTGTCTCCTACCTAAAGGAAGTTAAGAATAGAAGACCTGATGGGAGCTGGAAAAAAGAGTCTACCAAAGTATTTATAAAAAGCTGCTTCGACGAGCCGGACACACCAAACACCTAACTATCAGGGTTTTGATATCAGACAAAATAAAAGGAGACCACACAATGAGCACTATTACCCGTCCAGTAGAATCAACAGAGGATTATGCCGGATTTACCAGTGCAGTTGACACTGTTGCAAGGAATCTCTCAGCTGCCGCCGGTGAGCATGACCTGCAGCTGATCAGCCGGTTACGGCAGAATTTTATCATGAAGACTACGGACTTTTACCGGGAAAACCGAAAACTGAATATCGGTGTCATTGGCCAGGTTAAGGCCGGTAAATCCTCTTTCCTGAATTCCCTGCTGTTCCATGGTGCAGAGGTGCTGCCCAAAGCCTCAACCCCCAAGACGGCTACACTGACCAAAATGGAGTATGCCGAGCAGAACAGAATTCACGTGGAATATTATACACCGGAGGAGTGGGAGGTGCTTGAGGATAATGCCGCCGTCGATTCGGAGGAGGATATTTATCAGTCGGCACGCGAAATTGTGAGCATGGTTGAGCGCTCCAGAATTGAACCGCTCCACTATTTGGAGAAGGGGGTGGACAATGAGCTGTTCGACAGCTATGAGCATCTGATCGCCCATCTTAATGATTATGTAGGTGAGGATGGCCGGTTTACTCCGCTGGTTAAGGCCGTCACACTGTTCCTGAATAAGGAAGAATTCAAGGGGGTTTCTATCGTGGATACCCCGGGCCTGAACGATCCCATTGCTTCACGGACGATCCGCACCAAAGAATTCATGGAGGTATGCGATGTAGTCTTCTTCCTCAGTCAGACGGGCAGCTTCCTGGACAAGAGTGACTGGGCCTTGTTATCTACCCAACTTCCTCAGAAGGGAGTCAAGAAACTTGTGCTTGTAGCCAGCAAGTTTGACAGCGGCATCCGCGATGTGTTGCGGCATAAGGGTGAGGATGATATTTTTGGTGACTGGGAGGATGACAACAGCACAGATACCATTGCTGGAGCATATGCGATTATATCACAGAAACTAAACCGGCGTGCGCAGGCGAAGGTAGCGGAATTTGTAGAGGATCTGAGACGGCGGAACAGTCCGGAGCAACTGATTCATGTTATTGAGCAGTGCAAGGAGCCGGTCTTCATCTCCGCCATCGCCTATAATATGTCGCTTAAACAGCCTGCAGAGTACAACCGTGAGGAACAGAACATTAGCCATGCACTGCAGGAGTTTTCTACGGATATGACCAATGACCTTAATATGCTAAGTAATATGAGTACAATTCAGAAAATATATGCTGCAGTAGTAGAGGAGAAAACGGAAATTCTACGGCAAAAGGCAAAAGGGTTCGTCCCCACGGCGCTAGAGGAACTCAAGCAGTTGCTGGAAGGGTTCCGCGAAAAAGCAGAGAAGCAGCTCGGCCTCTTGTCCGGCAGTGACCGTGAGCGTTTGCTGGAACAAAAGTGGGGGATGGAGAATCAGATCTCATCCATCCGTGCCGATGTGGTAATGGTCTTCGGTGAACTGAATGCCAGGCTGGAAGCCGAGAAGTCGGAGGCTGTAAGGGATTTACGCCAGGCCAACAGCGAGCACTCCAGGCTGTCGGAACGGACAGGCACGGAAGTCAAGAGCGGCACCCGGACGTACTCCACCTCCAGATGGTACAAGCCGTCCACTTGGGGAACCTCCCGTACAGAACATTACAGCTATGAAGTGATGTATTCCTATCTGGATGTGGCTGATGCACTTGATAATCTGCGATCCTACACGATAGAAGCTATAAATCAAATTGAAGAGATGTTTAGCGAGACAATTCAATTAAAGGAAATGAAGCGGAAGCTGCTTACGGTTGTAATTAATAACTTCGATATGGGCAGTGAGAAATATGACCCGGCCTTCTTCCGGCTGCTGGTAGAGGAAAAAATCAACGAAATCGAGTTCCCGGTCATTCAGCTGGATATAACAGAAGCAACGAACAACTTTGCTTCCAAGTTCAGCGGCGAGATTACGTCAGCATCCGAGAAGACCAAGATGCAGAATGCCATGCTGAGTGCAATTACTTCTCTCTTCCAGACGATCGGCAACCAGCTGACGGAGCGGGTGAAATCGTTCAAGGCGGAGATGAATGGAATTGCCGGACAGTTGAGTACGTCCCTGCTGGCAAGCGTGCAATCGGAATTTGACGAATTGCTGCAGAAATATGAAAACCGTGAACAAGAGATCAGGAAGTACAGAGATTATATTTACAAGCTGTCAGATGAGCTTAAGAGACTATAGGGCCGGGGGAATGAGGATGGCAACAAGTATTGAGAAGCAGCGACGGGACTATGAATATCAGCTGGAGACAGCGGTTGAAGCAGCCGGACGGATTATTACCAAGAGTTATCTGGATCAGCTGGAGCAGTATGCAATTGTAGAGCCCTCTGAAGAGGAAATTGATATTGATATCGCGGAATGCGGCCAGTTCTATCAGTTGACCAAGCTGGTCTACAATAAGGACGAGCATTTTCTCGATAAGCTGACCACGATTGCTAACGTGGCCTATTCAATCAATGGAAGCATCGCCTCTATCATCAAGAGTGACGGAAATTCTGTGAATTACTATTTGGGCATTATCTCCAAGAATGACCGCGGCAGGAATGAGAACAGCCTGCTTAGACGCCAGGCCGCATCCAAAGCTTTTCAGGGAGCGATTCAGGGCAATCTGATCGGTTCCGATGTGCTAACACTGGACAAGGAGGAGGTTATGGAGCTGCAGCAGAATATTTTCTCCATGGGCGATCAGGCTGTATCCTCTGTCTCAGGAATTGTCGCATTGAGAGACGGAGATATGAAAGGAATGCCGTCGTATGTACAGGGGATCGAGAACATGGTCGATTCCTTGCGCGGTCAAACCTATACAATTGTTCTTATCGCCGATCCGCTCAGCAACAGTGAGCTGAAGGTGGTCAAACAGGGATATGAATTGCTGCATACCCAGCTGTCCGCGTATTGGCGTAGCTCGCTAATCATGAACGAAAGTGACAGTACCTCGTTATCACAGGCAACTTCCGAAGGCGTATCCAGCGGAATTACCAAGGGGATAGCGTTAACGCAAAGCAAGAGCATAAACAAAGGGGATTTTGCTGGCGGGAGTGCAGGATTAAGTTTCGGAATTCCTAATATCGGCATCGGTCTGAATCTAGGCGGCAGCCTCGGAAGAACCAGTTCCACCGGAGAATCCTCCGGTGAGACAACGAGCCAGAGCGAGATGGAGAATACTACCCGCAGCAGCAGCAGTACCTCCGGCACCGCACGTAGCGGGGGGAAGAGTCTGCAGCTTCATTACGAGAACAGAAGTACCAAGGCATTACTGGACAAAATAGATAGTCAGCTCGAACGTCTGGAGGTATGTGAGAGCTTCGGCGCCTTCAACTGTGCAGCTTATGTCATTGCGGACGATCGCAACGCCGCCATGACGGTCTCCAGCAACTATAACGCGCTGATGCGCGGGGAAGCTTCTTCCATCCAGGCTTCGTTTATTAACACCTGGCACAAAAAAACTGATGTAAAGCGGCTACTGGCCTATTTGAATTCATTTGTGCATCCTCGATTCTGCGAGCAGGGGCAAGGTATGCTGGAAGAGCCGCTGCAGGTAACGCCGGCATCGATTCTTAATGGCAACGAAATTGCGATTCAAATTGGCTTGCCCAAAAAGTCGGTTGCAGGAATTTCAGTAATTCCTATGGCGCCATTCGGCCGCAATGTACGTACTGCCAAGGGGGGAAGAGTGTTGCAGCTAGGTAGTCTCTATCATATGGGCAAACCGGATGGCTCACCGGTCACGCTGGATGTTCAAAGTCTGGCGGCACATACCTTCATTACCGGTTCAACCGGCTCGGGGAAATCAAATACGATCTATCAGCTATTAACCAAGCTTGAAGTGCAGGAGGTTTCCTTCCTGGTCATTGAGCCGGCCAAAGGGGAATACAAGCATGTCTTCGGCAGCAGGCCGGATGTCAATGTATTTGGCACAAATGCGAAGGCTGCTCCTCTGCTGCGGCTGAACCCTTTTGTCTTCCCGTCAGGGATTCACGTGCTGGAGCATATCGACCGCCTGATTGAAATTATGAATGTGTGCTGGCCGATGTATGCTGCCATGCCTGCTGTACCTAAAGAAGCAGTTGAGGATGCCTATACAGAAAGCGGATGGGACCTGGAGAGCTCGGAAAACCGTTATGACAACGGCTTTTATCCGACTTTTATCGATGTAATGGGCTCTCTGCAGCGGGTTATTGAGCGGACGGAATACGCAGACGAGGTGAAGAGCAACTATAAAGGCTCCCTGCTCACCCGGGTCAAATCATTGACTAATGGTCTAAATGGACAGATTCTCTGCAATGGAGAACTGGATAACGGGCTGCTGTTTGATCAGAGTACAATCATTGATCTGAGCAGAGTCGGCTCTGCGGAGACCCGGTCACTAATTATGGGGATGCTGGTCATGCGTCTGCAGGAGCACAGGATGCATCAAGGCGGGATGAATATGCCGCTTAAGCATGTTACTGTACTGGAGGAAGCTCATCATCTGCTGAAAAGAACATCCGGTGAGCAATCCATGGAAGGCGCCAATCTGCAGGGAAAATCGGTCGAGATGCTGGCGAATGCCATTGCCGAGATGCGAACGCTCGGTGAAGGGTTTATTATCGCGGATCAGTCACCGGGACTGCTGGATGCAGCCGCTATTCGTAATACAAACACCAAGATTATACTGCAGACACCGGATATGAATGACCGGCAGCTTGTCGGCAGGGCGGCTAATCTGAATGACGAGCAGATCATGGAGCTGGCCAAGCTGTCTACAGGAGTTGCTGCAGTTTATCAGAATAATTGGCTTGAGCCGGTCTTGTGCAGTCTGGAGCCGTTCACAGCTGGGGGAGAAGTATATACCTTTGTTCCTGAAGTGCAGAACAGCATTGTCGGAGCGCAGTACACCCAGGAGCTGCTTAAACTGCTGCTCGGAAAGCTTTTGCCAGAGTACCCGGAGCTGGATCCGGAATACCTGGAAGTAGGCCTTTCCCACTCCAGGCTGTCAACGAAGTCTAAAATCATGCTGTATGAGATTATTGGCGAATATAAAGAGACGCAACAGCTACAGCTGTGGAAGCAAAGCGAATTTGCACGACTGGCTTCGCTCGTCAGTGATATGATGGACGGGCAAGCCATCATGGAGCAGACCCGTTTGGCCGGTGTGGAATTACAGCAGCTGAACGGACAGTTGTNNAATCAGCCGTAGACTAGGCACGATTGATGAACCGTTAGCGCATGTCATTAGCCATTGCCTGATGAAGCATAATTCCGGCAGGGATGATGAAGGTCTTAAGTTATACTATTTGTGGGAGCATATGACTCGAGAGAGTATACGGGGGTAAGAGAATGGGTATGGAGAACTTTCTACTTGACGGTAAAGAGGCCGCTGAAGTGAAGCTGCCTGGGGCGGAAGCGGATATTGATGTAAGGTTAATTGATGTAAAGAAGCTGGATAGACCTCTTTATGATGCAGAGCATAATCAGGATAAAGGTGTTACCAGAGAGGAGGGGGAGTCAATTCTCCGGCCGGAATGGACAGAGGAAGAGAAGCTTCAATGCCAGATTGAATCGGGCTGGCCGGATTCTATTGTAGACGCTACACGTTCAGTAGAGGAGTATGAAGTCTATAAAGAAGCTGGTCTGCAGGAAAGTGAAGTCCTGGGCAGGCCCTGTCTGATCCGTAACGATATCGATGGAGACCGCATAGATTCCATGGGCCGGACGAATAAGGAGCGGATGGAGCTGGGGCTGTCCCCGCTTACGTCTGAAGGCAAGCCGCTGGAGCTACATCATATCGGACAGAAGGCAGATTCTCCACTGGCAGAGCTGACAATGGAGGAGCACCGGGGCAAGGGAAATGACCGGATTCTTCATGATAAGAAGATCGAAAGTGAAATTGACCGTAATGCCTTTAATATAGAGAAGGCAGAGCATTGGAAAAACCGGGCAGAGGCATTTAATTAAGGAGGGTAATGATGAAAACTGTAATCGAGCAAATTGAACAGCAATTTCGCCTGTTCCATGCGGCAGGCTGCTCAGTAGAGCAGGTAATGGAAGCAGAGAAGCAACTGGGACTGTGGTTCGCGGATGAATACCGTAATTATGTACTGAAGTATGGCGCAATTTCATTCGGTTCCCAAGAATTTACGGGCCTGAATGTAGAGCCGTACATCAACGTTATAGATGTAACACTGCAGGAGCGCGGACTTAGAGATAAGCTGCCGCCAGATTATTATGTTGTACAGCAGCTTGGCATAGAAGGGCTGGTTATTCTTCAGCATCAGTGCGGTGCCGTTTATCAGATGGATGAGTCAGGTAACAGTTCGCGGATTGCTGATAGCTTTAGCGGGTATCTTGAGACATTGTTGTAGTTTTAAATATATGAAGGGCTCCTCAGCCGGGGAGCCCTTCATATATTTATGAGAATTTTGCACTGCCTGTGAACCTATTATTCTTACTAAGAGAAGAGACCGGGAACAAAGTTCTGAGGGGATTTTCAGGATCGCACTCATCATTGTTATGATAGTTCCAGCAGTTAATGAACTTGGAATGGGTAACCCTGCCATTGATATTGGATATTATAGCAGAGCTAAAATAATACCTATCGTTGACACCTCCGCAATCCTTAAAGGAACACTGCTCGATGAACAGATGCTGGATTTCCGATGGATTCTGTGAATAGATGACACCGCCTAGCTTCTCCCAATCCCCACTTGATCTGCTATAGTTATGCACACATTGATTGAAGTCGCAGGAAATGAGCTTTATCTCAGTGACCTCTTCAAGGATAAGGGATCTTTCCTTAAAATCGCGGAATGTACACCCTTCTAGCCGGATTTCTTTGCAGTATTTAAAATGTATAGAGTTGCCGGAACCGATGAATTCACAATTAATCAGTTCTATCTTTTCACAGCCCACAAATGCTAATTGAAAGTCTTTTGTATTAATAATCATGTTCTCTAGGTAAATATAGCTCTTGCGCATTAGCATACTCGTCGGACCCAGATAATGATCTGCCTTCTGGTCAAAATTGTAAAGAGTGCGTTCCTGGAAGGACATAGAGAACCGGTCTTCCCTTGTTGAGATGAATACCTGAACATAAGCTTTTGTGTAGTAATGGAACATTTCGGAGGATATGTTCACAGGTCTTGCTTCGTCAGCAGAGTTGAATTTATCTTGATTCTGCTCGATGATGCTCTGCGCCAACAATGCTAAATACTTGATTTCGGAAGCAGTGATCCTCAACTGCTCGCTAAGTTCGGCAATAAATTGCAACTGCCCGTTAGTATCCTGATTGCCTAGGGCACTTAAGACAAGACTGTCCACCACAAAGGCAAATTTCAGCTCCTCTGTTTTGAAGCCGTCAATGAAATCCTCCAGAAAGTTCTCGTCGGCTTCAGTAGCCCGGCGTATGTATTCCTGAGCACTGGTGTCTTGGGTTACTCCGAGAATAAGTCTCTGAAGCAAAAATAGCTGTGAATTATTGATACCGTCACTGTAGTGGGCTATTAGACAGAGCATTTTCAAATATAAATCGCGGTAATACTCTTCCTGCGAAGCTAAAGGATGGTTAATAACAGTATAAAGCTTAGCTTTATTGTTTTTCATTGCTTCCCGGAGTAGGTTTGCCTTTTCCTTGTAGATTTGCATTGTACTGTTCCCCCTGTTATTCTCCCAAGCTGAGATGTGTGTTGAATATTTCTGCATACAGCTCACTGGCTTTACATTCATCCTGAATATGTATGTCCTGTTGTTTAATTACACATTGGGATTGGATAATGTCTACCAGCTGGTTGACATACTCGCTACCTCCGGGGCACCCCGCGATTACGGGGTTTATGTTGCTGAAGGTCGCCTGCAACAGGTGAAAGGCGCTGTTATCGGAGCTAAGGCCTTTCTTCTGCCGGTAACCTCTGAGTAACTGTAGCGGATTTTTTAGATTCTCCTGAATTAGTTCGATCTCAGAAGGCTCGGGCATAGTAATACCGGCCAGGTCGGAGATGAATTTAAGCTCTGTGAAGAAGTCTGTCTGCAGTTGCCGTAGGGCTTGGTTAACGGCCTTCAGCCCGGCGATACTGCGTGTAATCTCCATGATTAGTGAATCCAGACATTCGCCTATCGTAGGGTCATCCGTTAGTGTTCTGGATTTGTTAAGCCGGTTTAAGCGGCGGCTTTCCTGCTCTATCTCATTCTCATAGAACTGCTTGCAGCGGATGAAGATGGTTTTGAAATTACGTGCGAACTTAGATTCGTAGACTTGCACGTTCCAGCGGTCCAGTTGATCACGGATGGCTGCACTGTCATAGAGATCCGGCTGTATATTGGAAAAGGCCAGTACATCCAGATAAGCAATTCCCTTGGTAGTGAGCACTTTTTTTGTTTTGGCGATAATCTCCCGCAGATCCTGCTCCGGCTTCTTGTCGGCTTTGTTTACAATAATCAGCTTCGGAATATCCTCCCGCAGAGTTCGGATGAAGGTGATATCCTCCTCCGTAATCGTTCCGGCATCCGCCTGGATGAACCAGAGAATAAACTGGCTTGAATTAAGATGAGTCCGGGCAATCTGCTCATCTGTTTTGGCGGAATGATTCTTGTCATCGGCTTTGGAGTAACCGGGTGTATCCAGGAAGGCGATGTGATTGTAATGATGCCAGGGCGTTGTAAGGAAAATAGAATTCATAACGTGGCCCAAAGTCACCGGGTCGGTTAAGGTTTCTTCGTTCTGATCGTCCACTTTGCCGAAGCCGTGTGTAATCTGGCGGATAGCCTTCAATTCCAGATCAATCTTGGTATTGAATATATTAATGCCCTGAACCTGATGCTCGGGCCCGTTAACGATATAGGTAGGAACCGAGGTTGAGGGATCAATATCGGCCGGAAGCACACGTTTATTCATTAATGCATTCAGGAAGCTGGACTTTCCGCTGGAGAACCCGCCGCCCAGGGAAACTACATTCTTGCCGATCAGCTTATCGAACAAGATGAAATCCTTGAATTTCTCAAATTCATTCTTGAAATTAGTGAACAATACGTGGAAGTCGGCCGGGGCGTTCTTCTGGAGTGTCTCCGGGATTTGCCGGTCGATGATATCCTCAATTCTGCTTAGGTCCACTTTGAGATCCGGATGCTTGGAATAGCGGATGACTGTACGGAGCAGTTCAAAATTACTCCGTAATTTGTCCATGACGTGCGCATCAAAGCTCATGATTGATCTCCTCAATTCTGTTCAGATGCTGAGTGGCTTGGCTGAGCAGTTCATCCTGTATTTCTTGTTCTTGGGCACGTTTGGTCTTGAGCTCGTAAAGGGCCTTTTCCAAAAGGGAGCGCTGCTGCTCGACCTGTCCGATGATTGAATCATTCAGCTGCTGGATCTGAGTATTAATTTCAGCTTCCACATGTGAACCTACCTGGGCGATAACGCTCGGGAACACCTCGGCTTGCAGCTTATGCCGGATCTCTTCCTTCAGCTCGTTGCGTTTTTTACTCTCAAAATGTTTACCGATGAAATGTTTCGCCAAGGCGCCCAGAATCGTATATACAGGGCCGAAGATAATCAGGCTAATGCCTGCAATCACCCCGTTTACGATTTTTTTGATTACACTGTCGGTATCAATGCTTAAATGATCAAAAGAGAAATCGCTATCTGTACCGAATTCGATATGGATACGGTCAGAGAGCTTTTTCAGATAACGCCGGACCTTGGGTAGCAAGCGCTCCTGAACGCTCCTTGTTAATGACTCACGGACGATGAGATTAAGTTTTTCTGCAATGTCTTGCCGGTTCAGTANNGTACATAAGGTATTCTCTTCAGCTAGCAGGCTGCTTCTGACATCATTCTGAATTTCACGCACAATGGAAGGGACCTCTGTTTCAAACAGATGGCTGTCATCGGTCATTTGACTGTTTAGCGAGTGCATCTCCCGGTTCAACCGTTCCTCTTGCTCCTCCAGTTCAGAGACGGACAGGGTGTTGTTTTGTATGAGCGTCTTCAGATAACTGCCGGTAGTATTCGCCTCCTGTAATGCCAGTGTCCGGAACTTTTCGCCAAGCAGCTGCACTGACTGGCTCTGGATTTTGAGTAAGAATTGCTCAAGCTCCTCTACATCCCCTTTATAACTGCTGGTTACACAGTAGGTAATCTGCTTCGGCTGCTCAATGTACTTCCTGATGCTGTCCTTGAGATGGCTGAGACCCAGTTCCAGCTCTTCTGAGCCTACCTTATCGCTTTTGGTAATGACGATACAGATCGGTGTCTGATGGAGATTCAATTCTCTCAGAATTTGTCCGATGCTGCTCTTCAAGACCATATCGTCTGCAGGAAAAGCGAGAATGTAAGCCAGACTTTGCGGCAGATAGCGGTCAATGGCCAGATTATGTACTTCATATCCCGATTCAAAGCCAGGCATGTCCACGACCATGACCTCGGGAATCCTGGCCAGCAAGTGTTCATTTCTGAGCTGCAGCCGAATGCTTTTTACCTGAGTGGCATTATGAAATTCACTTGCCCTGAAGCTGAATATATCGGTGACAGTCACCAGCTCGTCTGCATGAACAATAACGACAGAATCCTGCTCCTGATAGGTGATCTCCGTTGGCACGGCAGTTTCAGGAGTAATGGCTTCCTTAAGCAGTGGTTTGCTGTAACCCAGCAGGGTGTTGAGCAAAGCGCTTTTTCCAGCACTGAATTTGCCGATGACTGGTGTGCATACCTTGCTCGTAGTCATTTCCTCTAGCAGACTATTGATAGAATCGGCAGGTAATTTATAAAAATCATTAATAACAGCAAGCTCATTTAATACAGCACGTATTTGATCCACGTTGATTCTCCTCTATTAGCATAGTTCTACTAAATCGCCTTGGCTGCGCAGCCACATATCGATTCCTTTACCGAACACTTCAGCCGAAATGGTATATACTCCATCGGTTTCGTCCATTATTTTGGCAGTGGGTAGTCGGTCCAGTACAGCCTCGACAGACTCGCCTTTGAAGCGGAATTTAATCTGCTGCAGATCACCGCCGTACATAAACTGCACCCGTTTGCGGAACTCTCCCTCCTCGAAGCGGTCTTTATAAGGAATGGTGAACCGCTCCTCCAGCACCTGGAAATCAATCATGCGGTCGATACGGTATATCGTAGGATAGAGATCCTGCTTACCGGTGACAGTAGAGGCTACCGGCTTATGATCAATGAATGCTGCCAGATAGAAATAATATTCCGAGAAAAGAATGGCGACAGGCTGTAGCCTGCGGTGCACGACCGCTTTGCCTTTGACACGCTGATAATCAACCTGGAGAATCCGATTCTCCTTGACTGCCATTCCAATTTGCCAAAGCTTGTTTCCAAATAGCGTCTTATGCTGCGGTTCGACATAATGGAACTTCTCATTGGCAATCAGTTCAGTCATAGATTTATGGGCGCTCTTGGGCAGACAGCATTCTAGCAATTTGTCCAGCATAGGCATAAGCTCCTGCCGGGTAAAAGCACGGCTCTCCAGCATTATTTTGCAGATCGCCAGAACTTCACTATTAGAAAGATTCACACGATTCACGCGTTCCAGACGGTAACCGTTGACTGACTTATCGAAAACAACTTCGTTACTTATTCCTTCCTCCAGGAAACGCTGTTCAAAGAAAGTTCGGATATCTTCGATGTCTCTTTGAATGCTGCGATCATTCACACCGTATCTGACTGCTTCCGTTTTTTTATTGATGACGGCACCTTCGCAAAGTCTGGTATAGATAGACAGAACACGCCCGTTTTTTCCGCTGTTTATCATGAATGCAGATCTCCTCTCCCAAGATCCAGTGTTGTAAAACTATTATAATCCAAAAGATGGACATTTTCTGTCATTTTTCAGGTCTATAGTAGTATTTTTATCGATTACACTCATTCTTTGCGATAATGTAAGTGACTATTTTAGTACAGGAGGTTGTATCAATAAAAATCGATATTGCTGGGAATAAGATGTTCCACTGCAGGGAGTTAGATTCTGAACGAATTCTAGAACTTAAAATTCTGCGGTAAGTGAGACCGTACGAGTTCGCCCCTTATCCTCAACAACCTGGATTAATAACGGTTTTACTAATGTAGCCCTTGAATGAGGCGCCGTCAAAAGTTATAGGTTCTGTGTACCTGGGATTCACTTTTAAACACGCAGAACCAAGACGATAATCTCCTTTTCAGTGCTTGACTAAACAAGTTCTGGAGAGGAGTTTTTATTATAGCTAGAATTATCAAAATCAAAAACATCAAAGAAATGGTTTGAACAGAGGCATAGAAGCAGTTTCTATTTTGGAAGAAGGTTAAGGGAGTAAGTGAACAGACACCAAAAGACTAGGAGCAGCATGTGAAACTCTTTTACAAAAGGTAAAGTAGCTCATTTGGGACAGTGGACTATCTGAAAAATAATCTGTTTAAATATCTTGGACAAGAAAGCATAATAATAATTACCGATGGAGAAGTCGATTTCTGGTGGGACTTTGGTCAGAAAATAAAATGTTACCAAGTTTAGATTTTGCTTAATAAATATTACATACTCGATATTCAGAAATAAGATAAGGGCTGGCGATTTAGCCACCCCTTCATTTAAACCCGAGATCAGAGCTCTTCAAGAATTTTAGCCAGATCTAATAACGGAGGAACATAACGTAAGGTTGTGGCTAAATCTTTATGGCCTAACTGACGTTGAGTTTCAATAATACTACATCCGCCAAGTTGCATGAGATATCCTGTTGTTCTTCTAAGGTCATGTGGCCTAACAATTCGGCTCAATTCTGCCTCCATAGAGCATTCTTTCAATATTTTCACGACTCTCTCATAGGGAAATTGTTTTCCTTTACAGTGAAATAAAAACTCATCACCTTGGCTCGCTCCCTGTTGATAAACCTGGTGATCAATATAACGATTAATTTCGTTAGCCAATTCTTCTGAAATAGCTACAGACCGAGAAGTCGTTTTACTGCCTTCACTCACATGTACAATTCTTGTATTTAGATTTACTCTTGATCGCCGAAGAGTTCGTACCTCCGAAATACGAAGCCCTGAAAGAATCATGAACCAGATCAAAACAAATTCTTGTCTATAAAAGGGATCTCGTCTGATCGCAGCTTTAAGCAGCAGATTGCACTCCTCCAACGATAGAGCCGTGTTTTGTATGGGTCTTTCATATTTAGGAGTGGGGACACCAAGCATGGGGTTGACTGAGATCAGGTCCATATCCTGAAGGAACCCGAAAAAATTTTTCAACGCTGTTATAGAAGCGGAAATCAAGCTGTCGGTCATTCGGTCCTGTTTCGACAAATATTGAAAAAAACGATCAATAACAGATCGCTGTATTGGAAGATATCGGTCAGGGTGGTTGCGGCTTGCATGAAATCGATCAAAATTGAGTTCCCCTTTGAAGCCTTCCTGGAGCAGGAAGGCTTCAAAGCGCTCAAGGGCATCCATGTACTTATGCTTGGTGCTATTTCTTAATGAGAAATGGTCGCTCCATGATTGAACATAATGGGACTGAAGCAAAAAAGCTTTCATATAACTCCTCCTGGTTAAAAATTAACTACTTTAATTTGGGCAAGGGGATGTTTCTCAATCGCACTTAACAGCATACTATCAAATAGTTTTAAATATACTTCGGTCGAACTTAACCAAGCGTGACGCATGAGCTCCTTAATGGTATAGATATTAACACCAGACTCAAGCAAATACAGGGCAAAAGAATGCCGAAGAGAGTGTACCGACAGTTGATAAGGTTTCTTATCACTTACTGAAATCGTTGTAGCTTCAGCGATTAAAGCTGAGAACATTTTTTGAACGGTGCTGTCATGAAGGGGGGTTAAACCCTTGTCATCGGAGAAAATATATCGTTTACTGTAGTCCGGTAAATGTTCAACACCACCGTAACGAAAGCCTACATATGAAGATAGCATATCAAAAGAGGATTTCGTCATCTTACTGGCTTGTTTATAGCCTTTTTTTCCTTTTCCGCGAACCATTATTTCTTGGCGTGTTGAGATAAGGTCTCCTACTTGAAGGTTGCATAGTTCTGATAACCGAATTCCGGAACCTAGAAATGACCATAGAATGGTGAAATTTCGATGAGCTTCCCTTCCTAATCTAACAAGACATAGAAGCTCGTCCAGCTGCTCTTTCTTAAATGCTCGTGGCTCTCGATTTTTATCGGCTTTATTGGAAAGTGTTCGTTTTAACTTTTCGATATTACCGTTCCAAAAATATTCATACGTTTCACTAAGAAAGCTTTTTAAGAACGCTGCTTTTTTATTTCGGGTATTAAGTTTTCGTACGGGTTCTAAGTATTCTATTAAGAAGATCGCGGAAGAAACCTCTTTGATGGGAGGGTTCGGACCTTTTTGATGGTTACAATACCGAGCATACATATTCATTTCGTAGCGGTACACTTGTTGGGAGGATTTCTCTAGATTCTGAAAAGAATCGCTTGAAAAGTAGTGTGAAACGGCATCTTCCAACAGAACCTCAATATATTGATTTTGTGAGTCTTGGTTTATGGTGGCAGGTGTGAAATGCAACTGGTGTAATACTTGTTGAAAAGTTGGACCAAATCGTTCAGCAAGCTCAGCTAGTTGTGTCTCTAAATTAACCTGGTCGTCCATGATTTCATCAAAAATTGGCATATAGATAGTCTCCTCCTATTGGTTGTAATTTAATAGATTGATTTGGTTCGTTAAATATTGATCTTGTTGACTTAACTGCATATATAAACTGACCGTATCTAATCTCACTACTCGAGCCAATTCCTTAAGTGTTTGGGGTAAAACATGTTTGTAGGTTAGTCGAGTAATAAAGATATGGCGGAAAAAGTGGACTCCACCTTGAAAGTGCCAGCCCGCAATTAAAGCGTACCATTTAAAAGAACGATAAAGCTTATCGGCAATTGATGCGGGATTTTTCCCTAAGATCAGCTCTTGAGAGGGCTGTTGATTCCTTGCTTGCTGTAAACATGCGTACAGTTTCCCTACCAGCGGGAGAGTATGACTCCGCTTACCTTTACTATGGATCACAATGGTACGAGTCCCTAGGTTTATATCCCCCCAAGTGACCCGGGCAGCTTCAGATAAGCGTAGCCCTAATTCTACAAGAAGCCGATATCCGATTTGTTCCCTAATAGGATCCTCAGCATATTGCTCAACTACTAGAAAAAAGCACTTAATCTGCTCATCGGTGGGAAGCTCCCTGGCTTTATAGCGAGGGGCCTTGATGGCTCGAAAACGCTGAAGTGGAGGGTTGTATCCGTAATATTTCTGCAGGTAGTAAAAAAATGAACGGATCGCTGAAATCAAATGAGAAAATGTAATGGGAGTATTAATTCCTGCCCTTACCTGTTTCAGCTTAAATGAGCGATAAGCTAGCAACTGTTCATTCGTAATCCGAAAAATAGCGATGTCCTGAGGCGATACACCAGCGTAGANNGCGTATTCCCGAATATTAGTAGAGAGCCAAGCAAGTAGTTCGCGAACGTTCGCTACACAATGTCTCATATGTTCATGGGCATAACCCTTTTGCTGCAGATGGAGTTCATACTTTTGAAGTGTCGGATGAACTTCTATTGCAGCACAAGTGGAAGCGACTTCTGATTTAGCTGCTGGTTTCAGAATCTTAATCTTTATTAAGTATTGAACTAGATGATGGTGTACAGGAGGATGAAGAGAGGAGTCAAGGATACGGTCATAGAATCTCGGATCAAGGAGATGTTTATCCTCTACTTCAAAAGGACAAATGCGAAGCAACTCGGCGATGTGACGTAACAGGTTTCGTACCGAGCTGTATCTAAGATAAAAAGTAGATGGGGTAAGGTGAACAGAAGGGGCCAAGTAATCTTGTAGATATTTAGATCTAATCTCGGGCATAACCTTATTATCCCAAATCCAAGGGTTAATACCCGATGGACCAGGACGCTGTTCTGTATCAATAGTAACTTCTTGCAGTTTTGCAACGTAAAGGACTTCTTCCACCTTCTCACGCGTGACTTTTCTAATATCATCGTCACTTACTATGGGAAGCATACCTGAAAAGACAAGAATCTTTTCGGCAAAAGAAAGATTCTGCCGAAAAGATTCTTGGGTTGTTTGTTGATCTAGATCATTGATCTGGTGTGGATTGTGGTTCGAGGTTTCTGCGTTTTTAAATTTTTTCATTAGTGGTATCCTCCATTCACATCTTTTGCTAATTAGCGTTGACATGAATGGACAAGAGCTCGTAATTTCTTAGTTCAACTAAACCGGCTTTCAAATAATTTAAAGATTTATTTGAGTGCATGAAATTCCGTATGCTCCCGATACACCTTTAGCTCATGCATCATCCCAGCATAAGAAGGTAAGGTTTTATTTTTAGGAATGATGACCCACAATGCTCGTTTAGCTGAAGGCTTGAAAGGACGATAAGTAGTGATTACGTTTTCAGCAAGTGGAAATAATTTCAAAAGCTCTGCTCGAAGGACGTTATCTACTAAAGGTTCACGGTTAAGATGAAACTCAAAATAATCAAATTCTGGATATGTAGTTACCCATCGCCCGGTAATGACGCTAGACTCTTGTGGAAACACCTTTTGTGCATCCACAACTACATAACCACGAATGCTAGATACCCTTGCTCTCTCATTAGAGAGATCGTTAAGAGGTGTTTTTTTTGATGCTTTTTCTTCGAAGTACTCTGGCGACTCCAGAAAGGAATAAGGATCAGGAGAGCCATAGTTAATAAGCTGCCACGGATGATCGAAGAAAACACTGAGTTGAAACGGTCGCGGCCATTTCGGGATCGTAGAACCATTAAATAGGTTACTCACTGCCCCGCTTGTAAGGTTAAGCTCTTCTTCAAAATTCACTCGCTGAAGGTTGTAGAGCTTCGCACATAATTGTCTTCGGAAATTAAGGCTGGAATCACTCATTAAAATTTCCCAGTTCTTTTTCGTGCTTTGCAAGATAAGCAGTTCATAATAACAATGTTCAAGTATTTTATTCTTGGCTGTAACAACCGCGCCGTCCTGTTGTTCATAAAGCTGACTTGCACATTCATACTCTTTAAAATGCTGGTGTACTTCACTGCGAGTTGTTTCAAACATCACTGGGTTAAATGTCATTATTCATCACCAATAATTATGATACTCCTCCCTGCTTAATCGGTATGAAACTCTTAGTCTAACTAAAAAAGCAGCTGGGAGTTTAAAACAGGGAATACTAATTATTGTACAACCACCTCCATATTGATCAGAAAAACGGAAAAGCAAAAAGGCAAAAAACACTCTACATCTCTGCACAGTGTCTCAATTTATGTTGCTATTCTAATTGGGTACCAAACTATTTTTTGGGAGTCCAAGATAAGGCTTCATTGGTCTTCATTCGTTAAAGCACAGATTTTATTCAGAAAAAAAGTGCATGTCAAAGAAACAAAGGTTTCTTATTTTTTGAGAATCGCTTTCCGGGGTAAGGGATTGCGAAAATTTCCTCATGAACCGTTATAATACACTGATTTTCATGAACGGTCTCATGTCCTTACGGTCAATTTAGAATGGTTACGTGACCAAACAACGCATATGGGATGCGCTATTGACGACCGGGAGTCGCACACTGCCCATGAGGAACGGGCGCGAGCAGGGGAGGCTCGCAATTTTGTTATACTACACATCACTTAGAATAACAATAGCGTATATGCAATTTTTGAATACTATCAAATTATTTACAAGAATATAATTAGAAGGGAGAACATAAATGAGAGATCATAGACTACAAAGAGTACGGTTATTAAAAGCGCTATTAGAGCTAGAAGAGGAGTGGATGGAGAGTATTAATCAGCGTAATCAACTAATGGAGAGTCATATCTCTGCTAATCAATATAAACAAGAAAACAACCAATTAAAAGCGGTATTCTCTGTAACTGAGCTCTCTGATTACCTAGGTGTTTGTGCTGATTCTATATATTGCATGGTGCGTGAAAACCAAATTCCTCATGTAAGAATACGTAGGAGGATTTTATTTCATAGAGAGGAAATTGTTACTTGGATACATAATTCAACTATTAGGTGATGATCATTAAAGAGGCATTGACTACTAAATATTTAATGGAAGTCTCTATTTTTAGCAGAGAACTTAGTGTCTGTTGATAGAAAAGTCTCGAAGTACAATATAGGTATAATGAGTTGTCCATGAACCACTGGGCAGCTTTGTTTTTCTTACGGTGCAAAAGGCTATTTCTTTTATGTATAAAGGAAGTACCATCGACGGAGCTTTTTGATGATTGATCTTCAGATTAGTATTAATTGATGGAAGGTGGAAACAATAGTATATTAACAAACTATACTATTGAGAGGGGGCCATCTAAAAATGAACTATGATGATGTTTACAAAATGCATCTACAGTTACTTAGTATATATGAAAAAAACGAACGTTACTCTGGGACATACCAAACGCAGATTGATTATTACAAGAGGCAACTGTTTATGTTCGCCGAAGATAATGTTCAACGGGTATTTATTTTGAATCAGTTGTTAAAAATTCATGAGAGAACTCGCGAAGTTCTCGTGAAGAGGTGCGCTGACCAATACTTTTCAAAAAACTTACCTGTTGATGCTAAATCAAGCTTATAACGATTAGAATGTCCGATGAAATAAATGTTTGATGAAAAAAAGTGTGGAACTACTTATAAAACACTATGGGCTTGTCCTACGATTTGGGACGGTCCATTTTTATATTCTAATGGGGGTATTGTGATGAGGAGCATAGGACAACAAGTAAGGCCATGCGAAAAATCATGAATTTAGTCAAATTAATTTTGCGGGGACCATAGGAATTTCTCAAGGAAGATTAAGCGAGTTCTAGCAGGGGGAAACTAAACCATCAGCGGAATCTCTTAATAAGTTAAGATAGAAATTCATGTTGATCGGAATGGCCAGTTGTTGAAGATGTTTAGAATTACCTGATTTTCAAGTCCTATTCGTCTGAGTAACAATTTAGAGTTCAAGAACTTAGGATCGGAACTTATTCCGCTAACGAGATATTAGAAAAAAAAGTGTAAAAGAGGTGCCAAAGCATGAGCTTGAATTTTTTCGATCACCGTGAAACGATTACTAAAAACTTGGTAACATTTCTTCGACAAAAAGGGTATTCTAAATTATCTTTGTCGAAACTTTCAGACATCAACCGACCTACCATTGATCTGATCATCAAAGGTGAAGGCCTGAACTCCAAACAATATAACAAGCAAATCATAAAGATCAATAAAACATTTGATCTGCCAGTTAACTACTTTATAACTCCTCTCATTTCTATAAATCCAACAAAGTATAATACTTATTCAGATCATGTAGCTGTTTCAGAGAGAAGTCCAGAAGTTAAAGAATTGTTAGATGGCTTGAATAACGTGCTTGAAATTTACTCTCTGTATTTAAAGTAAGAAGGTGTAGAGTGAGGCAGGTGAAGCGTTATTTAATAGAGTATTTTTAGTTTAGTCACATGTATCGTTTTTCATCGTTCCAGGTCCAGATTTACACATGCGACTTGTTTAGTTAAACTATGAATTATTGTAATTGAAACGTTCAATGACTTTTGGGATGTTTCTTCTGGAGTTTTGAAGCTTTAGTTTGTCGGATCCTTTCTCTTATAGGTTCAAGAGATATATGATCAGGATTGTTCTTATCATATATAACTCTTGAAGCTATTTCTAACCTATACAATTCCTTGCAAATTCATCTGTATTTAAGTAGAATCCAAGTGTGCGCTTCATCACTCGATAGTATCGCAAAGTTATTATCTTAGCATTTTCATTATTGTACCCAAATGCTTTAAGTTCCTCTAATACAGCTCGGATATAAGGTCTCTCAAACCCTTTTCTTTTAGTAGATTCTGACACTTCTAACTCCCCCTTGAAGTCATATTTGCTCCTCAATTTAGTAAGTAATCTAGTCGTCCAGACAGTATCGACATTGCAAAACAATGCTACGGCTGATATTCGCATTTCATCAGACGGATGTTTTCTTTATGGTTCTAACCATGGACACGACAGCATAGTGATCTACTCCGTAGATTCGGCTAACGGTATTCTTGAGATCGTGGGATACGAGTCGACACGCGGGGGCCATCTGTGTAATTTTAGTCTGTCGCAAGATAATCGATTCATTCCTTGCTGCTAATCGTTCGGAAACAGCATTGTTACTTTTCAGCGTGACATAGTGACGGCAAGCTAGAACCAACGGGTAATGAACTTCCGGTTCCGAAGCCGGTGTGCATTGCAATACCTGCAACATCACCCCCAAGAAAATATGGGGAATGAATTTTGAATTGATTTGCAATTGTACTCTGCAATAGATCGTCAGAACGCAAAACTATCCCCAGTTCCGAATAATTTTGAATTTCCCGGGAGAGGAATCCTTTTGATGCAGGGGGATTCGATTAGAGCTTCTTGACAAAAAAATGGACCGAACTTACCCAGGTGATCGTATTAAGGGGGATTTCCTGTTCGTTGTGTATTAACCAATTACTGTTCTATGACTCTTACTTTAAGTTATGGCTGGTAGAGATAAAATTCACCTTAATCTTATACTTACCATATCCCAAATGAGTATTCATTTCTGCTTCCAGCATCTCCTGATTTTTCACTTATAGAAGTCTATCAGGATCCAGGACCTAGCGTTCTCTCTTTATTGTAAAACAGTGGTTATCCTCAGAAGTTCTTATCATTTTTTTGGCTACAAGCACAAATAAAAACAAGCCTTATCTGTATAATAGTATGCTTTATTTCTGACACAGACTTACATTTTTTTCTATGTTAAAATTGGGAATATATAATCAAATTTACGTTTTGGCAGGTGATTAGAAATGAGCGAAGTAACATTTATCATTCAAGAAATGAGGGGATTTGATGAAAATAAAAGTCGGATTTTTTGATAGGATATTGTTTAAAGATTTTCTATATATATTATCTGCATCAGGCGTTTTCTTTTCATTTTTTTCTATCATTATAGATGTATCCGAAAAAGCTAAATTGTTTGTGGGAATAGCCTTGATAATAATTTTATTTATCATTTATTTTGTGATGTGGAGAGCTGCCAATAAGCTAACAAGTCTAGAGTTAAGTATAGATAATTCGAAGGTCATTGTTAAACTAGGTAATCTTTTTGAAGAACAAGGCTTCAAAGTAATCGCTTTTAATGAGTATTTTGACACAATAGTTGATAATGAAATTATTTCACAAAATACTCTTAATGGATTCTATTTGAATAATATTATATCTAACGTTGAGGAACTTGATACATTAATTGAGCAAAATGAGTCATTGAGAGAGAAAGTCGCAGATATTAATGAAAATAGAGTCAGAGGGAAAAAGAAACGATATAAATTAGGTACAATTTTTAGAAATGATGATTTCTTACTGACGGCGTTTTCAAGATTTGATGATAATAATAGAGCATTCTTAAATATGAATGACTATATTGGTTTACTACTAAACTTTTGGAATGAAATAGATATTATTTATGCAGGTAAATCGGNNTCTTCCACTAATGGGGTCTGGAATTACAAGATTTAAGGAATATAACAACATAACTGATCAAGAATTACTAGAATTATTACTTTGGTCATTTAAAATCAGTAGAATTAAGTTTACCTATCCTTCCACTGTGACGATTATTATACATCAAGCACGGAAAGATAAAATTAATTTTTATAAACTAAGGGGGGTAATTTAGTGGTTTATAGAAATGGAACTTATGTGGCTTTTGATGGGAACGCTACCACTAATCCAAGTAAGGGAGATATGAAGTACTACGGGTTGTTGCAGAATTGGAATGCTTCTTTACATTTTGATTTAAAATTTAGTGACAGTCACAAAAAGACCGATCAAGTAAGGGATAGTAGTACCCGACAAACTCTACAGTCAAGGTTATTAGAACGAATGAGAAATTCTAAAAATATGCTTTTAATTANNGTTCGAGATTGAAAAGGCTGTTGATCATTATAAGATTCCTTTAATAGTTACGTATACCGGATATGATTATATTTTAAATCCCTCATTGCTTAATGAAAAATGGCCAAAAGCGTTAAATGAAAGAATTTATAACCACTCAGCGAGATGTATACATATACCATTCAAACAAAAAGCTATATCTGACGCTGTTTCACAGTTCAGTATACATAACAAAGAAAACCAATTAACATCGCCATTGCATTATTATAAAGAGAGTGTTTATAAAGAATGGGGATACAGAGACTAGTTTGTTAAAACTTAAGGTCAACATGGCTTTAAGGCAAATGCAGATCGCTGAAATCTGTAATTATTAAAAGAGATAGTAAAAATCCTGTTTTGTATAAATGAGGATGTGGATTATTAAAAGATGAGTAATAATGATGAACTGAATTAATACATCTGTAAAACTCAGCGAGGAGTTGATACAAAGTTAGTAAAACCCTGTGGCTGATATTTATCTTGATAGTTAAAAAAGATAACACAAAAATTACAAGAAATTCTATAAAGAAAGAAAACTAATAGTAAATATTATTAAGGGGCTAAATTTATGGCAACTCAACCTACTAATGCAGGAATTGATTTTCAACAAAGAGTATCTGCGTGGATTTTAATAAATATGTTTTTAGAAATGGATATTTCAGTTTCATTTGATTTCGACAAAGAAATTATAGTAAAAAACCTAGCTTTTGAAAGTAGTGATATTATAGATGATCTAGTAGTTACCACTACTGATAATAATATGTTTTTTCAAATGAAACGTTCAGTATCATTAACAGCAGATGATAAGAGTGATTTTAATAAAGCACTATATCAATTTGTCAAACAATATTCATTGGAATACAATACTCAATCTAGCTATATACTAGTAACTTCTTCAAAATCATCTCGACCGATTAAAGAAGATTTGCGTAAAATTTTAAACAGTATAAGATATAACACTACTACTTTTACAGATAATCCACTAACACTTAATGAACAAGATTCATATAATAGATTTATTTCTATTATTAGAAGCATGTATCATAAAATTAATAAAGAGGAAATTAGTGATCAAAAACTATTGGTGTTTTTAACCAAAGTCTTTATATGCGTTGTAGATATAGAAGACGGAATGCCTTTTGAAAAAGTAATACTTTTAACGATTAAAAATACAATTAAGCAGGATAATCCACGTTTATTCTGGGCTTACTGTATAAAAAACGCTTTATCGTTAGCCTCACAAAGAATGTCCTTAAATAAAGAATATTTAGTTGAGAAATGGAATTCATTATTTCTTGATTCTGATGGTATCAAAAAAAATGATAATATAATTTTCGATAATTATTTGGAATTGAATATTAATTATGAGTTTCAAATGGCTAGAGACGTTATATTAGGAAAATTATTAAACGAACATGAAGATTTTTCCCAATTCAATTTAGAAAAACTTACTGAAAGTGAGTATACTTCATGTCTATTTATTGTTGAATTATTTCGTTTTGAAGAAGATGGTACCAAAAGATTGAATTATTCTGAAGATAGATTTCTAACCTTAAATGGACTTGAATTTGAAATTATTCATCGTGCTTCTACTAATACTGGTATGGAACGTTATATTATTGAAAATGAACAAAAGTATAAGGATAAGGAAATTGTGATATTACCAGCAAATAATGTAGATGAAGAGGAAAATACTCCTTTCGTTCAATTATATAAAGATAAGTGTATTACATATCATAAAAACAACAGTTCATTAATTTGTATTCATTGCAATAAGGCAGTTTCAGGAAATGATTCTTACTTTATTGAGGTAGATGATCTTTATGAAAATGTAATTATTGGCCTAGCTCATAACGAGTGTCTACGACCAATGGATAGAGTCTTAGGAATATTGAAAAGTGAATTGTTTGAGGAATACGATTTTCTTAATAAATTTGATTACGGTTTATGGTTAAAAAGCATAAGGAATTCTCAAGCTTTCATGGGCTCAATAAGTATGATGAATAATTCAAGTAAGGCAATAATGATTTGGAATCCATATAATTATCCAAATAAAACATTTGACTATTGTATTAGAGTAAACTTAGAAAATGGTGATTTTCGCTATACAAAATCTAGAGGTAGTGTTGATAGATTTAATAAGAGCTTAGCAAAGAAACAAAACACATTTATGAATGAACAAATTAATAAGAATACAGGTAATAACACTTTTTGTTTTACTTCAAAGTCAAATATATTTGGTACATATGAGTATTTGGTAAAAGTAAAATCGATGGAGGATACCATAATCAAATGTGTATCTTCTGAAATAGTTAGATATACAGAACATATAGGTAAACAACACAACGAATTTGAAAATTTTTATGCACCAATATGTTATTTGAAATTTTTATATGATGAAGAGGAAATATTCGAAATCAATGATTTTCCAGTCTTAATTTCGAATCCATTTCTCCTGAAAGAATATATACATAATTGGAAAAATTCTAATATTGAACTGACGGATTATGAAGTTGTTATACTACCTAACGATTTAGAATTTGATAACTTTGTTCGAAACATTATTAAAGAGAATAAACGACCAGTAATAAATCCAATTATTGATTTAGAAGGAGAGTTTGTTCAAGTGATTAAATTATTATTAAAAAGTGATTTAAGAAGATAGGTTAATTATAACTTCTTCTAAAACCGCTAGAAGTCAAAAAAAACTAAAAGGTAATTGTAATTAAATCTACAATGAAATTGCAATTCAGAAAAGTCCTACAACACCTGATTTTCTGCGACCTTTTACTCAACATATGTTAAGTGCGGAAACAAGATAATAATTATTATGGGGACGAAATTCGTCCCCAAGCATTATAAAAGAACCATATAGATTACTCAACCCGTGCTTAGCTCCTGCTAGACTTTGAGAGAAATCAATAATATCTGAGAAATGGTTATTACCCAGATGGATGGGGAATTTTGTTTTGTTTTACATTTGGATTAAATTTATTGAATTTATTCGCAGTTTCTCGACTGAGCGATTTTGAAACATGTGTGTATAGATCAGCTGTAACCTGTTGTTTCGAATGCCCTAAGCGTTCTTGAATTACTTTCAGTGAAACGTCATTCTCCAACAGGATTGTCGCACAACTGTGCCTTAGGTCATGAAAACGAATGTATTTAAATTCATGCTTTTCTACAAAGTTTTTCCACCACTTACTTGGTTGTGTGTGATAAATAGCTTTTCCGAATCCGGCATGAAATACGTAATTCTTATCCCCACCAAGCCACTTATCTCCTATCGCAATACGTTCCTTTTTACAACACTCCTTGTAAATTGCGAGTTCTTCCATATACCAAGCGGGCATATCGACAGTTCTTATGGAGTCATCAGTCTTGGGCAATTTAATAACTGCCTGACTTTTTATTGTCATCGAGATGCTTTTATTAATTGTGATAGTATAGTTTTCAAAATCTACTTCCGACCATTCCAGAGCCAATAATTCCCCTCTTCTAAATCCCCCGAGGATAGCACAAATGCAGAATAGTCTCCACATAAGAGGTGCTTTATAAAGTAAGGTTATTATATCTGTAGCCTCTCTCTCATCATAAAACTTAAGTTTTTGTTGGATTACCTTTGGCTTTTTAATGGATTCCATAGGACTTTGGGTGAGAATGCTCCAATCCTTAGCGCGGCTGAAGATATTCTTCATAACTCGATAAATGTACTCGATGGTTCCGCTTGAGAGTATTCCGTCCACTTTGTCTTTTCTTGCACCTGGCTTACGAAGATTTTCCAGTAAACTTAAAATATGCATTGGTTTAATTTCGTCTAGTTTGAGATGACCAAGTGCTGGTAAAATATGATTTTCTAAATGATGGTTGTACGTTTTCAACGTTAATGGAGAGAGCTCAGTCTGTGCATATTTGGTTATCCACTCTACAGTAAATTCAGACAAAGTCAATTTTGAAGGGGTTCTGTACATACCGCTTTCTACAAACACAATAAACCGTGCAAGCTCAGCTTCGGCTTCTTTCTTTGTGCGTGATTGTATTGTTTTGGTTTTTTTGATTCTTTTACCATTTGAATTATAACCTGCTTCAACTACAAGCAGGTAAGAATTAGGTCCACGTTTTTGTAAGCTTGCCATTATTCCACCACCTATATTTTTGTATCCTTCTTCCAATCATTCTTGCCTTAGGTGATGGGTTTTATAATTATTTTGTTGACGAATTGTTGACCAAATTCAACAACTGCAACTATAATTAACCGTACTAGATCAGATAACTAAATAAAAAAAGCCTGCTGCAAAGGGCTGTATCATAATTAATAAGAATCCATCAAATCTAGCCCACTACCTTGAGGGGGTAGTGGGTGTATACCCGTGGAGGTTCGAGTCCTCTCTACCGCATACAGAATGACGAAAGAAGCCTTGCGATGCAAGGCTTCTTTTTTTTACGTAAATGTAAGGATGCACACGAACAAGAGTATGAAGAGAGGATGGGAAAAAGGCAATAGGATGCCCGGGACTTATTGAAAAAAATTTAAAGCTTGAGTGACAAGAATTAAGAGACTTCTGGCT
>DJUJ01000085.1:28417-41347 GCA_002438345.1 Paenibacillus sp. UBA6285 | reverse complement strand
GTTCGAGTCCTTCATGGCTCACTTCTTAAGTGAGTCGGACATTAATACATACCGTGTGCGGACGTGGCTCAGCGGTAGAGCATCGCCTTGCCAAGGCGAGGGTCGCGGGTTCGATTCCCGTCGTCCGCTCCATATAAATTTTGCGCCCTTAGCTCAGCTGGATAGAGCGTTTGACTACGAATCAAAAGGCCGGGAGTTCGAATCTCTCAGGGCGCACCATCTTTTAACTTTATACTTTGCCGGCGTGGCGGAATGGCAGACGCGCTCGACTCAAAATCGAGAGGGAAACCGTGGAGGTTCGAGTCCTCTCGCCGGTATCAATTACCAAGTGAAGCTCTTATGCGTTATAAAGCTAAGAGCTTTTACTTTTCAATTTTTGTAAGGTAGATCATTATATCGTGGACTCTTAGCTCAGCTGGTAGAGCAGTTGACTCTTAATCAATTGGTCCAGGGTTCGAATCCCTGAGAGTCCATCCTAAAGGAAACGGCAAATATGCCGTTTTTTTTTATAAGAGTTATTCGGGTTCAATCATAGTCTACAAAGAAAAGCCACGAGGTACGATATTAGCGTACTTCGTGGCTTTTGATATTTATGGAAGGACATTACCGGCAGCGCGGTAGATTTCATACCATTCTGGTCTAGTGAGTGTAATATCGGATGCTTTAGCAATATCCCGGAAGCGCTGCGTATTGGTTGTACCTACTACGGGCTGCATATTTGCTGGATGTCTGAGAATCCAAGCGATGGCAATGGCCGTATTAGTCACTTCTTTTTCAGCCGCCAAGCGGTTAATAACCTCGTTCAATTCAGGGAACTTGTCGTTGTCCAAGAATACACCTTCAAAGAAGCCGTATTGGAAAGGCGACCATGGCTGAATGGTCATGTCATGTAGGCGGCTATACTCCAAAATCCCGCCATCATGGACAACTGGCCTGGAGTTAGTCATATTCACATTGAAGCCGGTATCAATCATACCAGTGACCATAATGCTCAACTGCAGTTGGTTGAATAGTAGCGGTTGCTTTACATTTTTCTTGAGGAGTTCGATTTGCAGCGGGTTCTGGTTGCTGACACCAAAATGCTTGACCAATCCCTTGCTCTCCAGTATGTCAAAAGCCTCAGCCACCTCTTCTGGTTCGAACAGCGTGTCGGGACGGTGAAGCAGGAGCACATCGATATAATCGGTCTTCAAGCGTTTTAGGCTGCCCTCCACGGACTGTAAGATATGCTCTTTGGAGAAATCAAAATAGCCCTTACGGATCCCGCATTTGGTTTGGATAAGCATTTTATCGCGCATACCAGGATTATTCTCCAGTACCCCAGCAAATACTTCCTCGGCTTTTCCGTCCGCGTAGATGTCGGCATGATCAAAGAAGTCTATTCCGAGCTCTAACGCACTATGTACATGTGTATCAGCCTCTTTTGCAGACAAATCCGCAATCCGCATACAGCCAAGCGAAATTTGGGATACATCAAGTGCACCGTTCGATACACTAATTTTCTTAACCATGGTGATTCACTCCTTCGATTGTAAGTAGAACTTGCAGTATTCTATCAAACCATATCACAAAGTGGGAGGCTAAGCCAATATGCCTTACGACGTATAGATATGCTGTTGGCAAAGCACAAAAAAGAGGCTGTCACATCAGTAGAAATTACTACTTTTGAGGACACCCTCTTTTTTGTATACGTTAATATTTAATATAGGGAAGTGCTCATTATCATTTAGTACATATTCGGAATGTCGACATTCGGATCAATGTCAGCTTCGTAGTCGACTCCATCTGTTCTAAAGCCAAACAGATGGAAGAAATCTTGGCGGTAGCCTTCAAGATCAGCCAGTTCACCTGCATTGTCGGTTGTCAGCTCGTCCCAACGTTTCATAACCTCAGTCTGAACATCCTCACGCATTTCCCAGTCGTCAATTCGGATCAAACAGCTTCCGTCAGCAGTAGCCTCGCCCCCACTGTAAAGATGCTCAGAGAACAAGCGGTACATTTGTTCAATACAGTTCTCATGTAGCTCTTTTTCCTTCATCACTTCGTAAAGTGCAGAGATATAAAGAGGTACTACAGGAATCGCCGAGCTGGACTGAGTTACAAGCGCCTTATTAACGGATACAAATGCACGTCCGCCTTTTGGTGCAAGAAGGTCATTCATTTGGATCGCAGTCTGTTCCAGATCGTGTTTGGCTTGGCCAATCGTTCCATCACGGTAGATAGGGTGAGTGATTTCAGGACCAATATAGGAGTAAGCAACAGTAGTGGCACCATCTGCAAGCACGCCAGCTTCTTGGAGCTGATCGATCCACATTCTCCAGTCTTCGCCGCCCATAACAGCGATCGTCTGACGTACTTCTTCTTCTGTAGCAGGCTCAATAGTAGTCATAGATACTTCACCTGTGTGGAAGTTCAAGGTTTTATTCGAATATGCAGTTCCAACTGGCTTAATGACAGAGGAGAAGGTTTCTCCTGTTACCGGATGGGTACGGCGAGGTGAAGCGACACTATAAATAACTAAATCGACAGTGCCATATTCAGCTTTTATTAATTCAATGGTCTTTTCTTTAATAGCATCAGAGAAGGCATCGCCAACTATGCTGTGTGATTTAAGTCCAAGCTCTGCTGCTTGTTGTTCAAAGGCAGCGGAGTTATACCAGCCTGCAGAAGCTGTGCGCTGACCTTCCGCAGCCTTATCGAAGAAAACACCAATGGTATTGGCGCCAGCACCAAAAGCAGCTGAAATTCTAGAAGCTAGTCCGTATCCGGTAGAGGCACCAATGACAAGTACATTCGCAGGTCCCTCAATTTTCTTTTGTGCTTTTACATATTCAATTTGTTGTTCTATTTGTTTGGCGCATCCCTCTGGATGGGCTGTTGTACATATAAATCCGCGTGTTTTAGGTTGAATAATCATCAAGGAATTCCCCTTTGTATAAAAATTTAAGTCTTCTGTTACTTCAGAGAAAGTATAGCAAACAATATTTACTAATACAAAGAATTTAGGATATTCGCTAGCGTATTGCTGACTTCCATCTTTATATATGAATAATTAAACCGTATAAGTTATGATAGAAAGAATAATTTTGTATCCACAATTAGGAGAAGGAGGTTTGTCTTATGCTAGTCATTAATCAAAATGAAATTGCTGAGCTATTATCTATGGAATCTTGTATCACAGTTATGGAATCCGTTTTGAAGGACTTGTCCACAGGACAAGCCGTACAGAGCTTAAGACAAGTACTCCCGTTACAGAAAAGCAATCTGATTGGCTTAATGCCGGGATATTTGCAGGGTAAAGAGGTGGCAGGTGCCAAAATCATCAGTGTGTTTCCTAGCAATCATGGGTCGGATCTACCTTCCCATCAAGGTCTTGTTACTCTATTCGATTCTTCTACCGGCGTTCTAAAAGCTGTAGTAGACGGACAAAGAATCACGTCAATCCGCACGGCTGCTGTTAGCGCAGTAGCAACTCGTTATTTGGCCAGAGAAGATGCAGAGGTGCTTGCCATTCTTGGCACTGGAGAACAAGCTAAAAGCCATCTGGAAGCCATGCTGTTGGTTCGATCCATTCGCGAGGTTAGAGTTTGGAGTAGGACAATTGCAAAGGCTAGAGATTTCCAAGCAGAAATGAGCAGTAAATGGAATGTGGAGATCGTTGTTGCAGAGTCTGTTCAAGAGACAGTTCATGCGGCAGATATCATTTGTACCGTAACAGCATCTACAGAGCCTGTGCTCAAAGGAGAATGGCTGAAGGCAGGAGTACATATCAATGACTTGGGAGCCTGCAGACCAGCAGATCGTGAGCTGGATTCGGAGACAGTCCAATTAGCGAAGTTATATGTAGATCGATTGGAGTCGGCGCATAATGAATCCGGGGATTATTTAATTCCGCTGAAGGAAGGCGTGATCACTTCAGGCCATATCATCGGTGAAATCGGTGAGCTGATCAGCGGCAGTATTGTGGGCAGAACCACAGCTGGTGAGATTACTCTTTTTAAAGGACTTGGGCTTGCGATAGAGGATTTAGCAGCAGCAAATTTCATTTATAATGAAGCTGTTAGATNNTCATAAAGGTATCGAAATTGCATTCTAAGGAGCAATCTCATGATGAGCACATATGAAGGTTTGTATGATTTCAAGTTGACGGAGCAAGAGGAAGAGCGGGCCGTGCGTTTGCATGAGCAGAATATTAATATTGATTTGCTGTTCCAAGGACCTTTATCTCCAAGTGCTATTCCAGAGTCTATGTCCGGAAAAATCAAAGAGCTGTGTGAGCCCTATAAAGATGAGCCGATGGTATACAGCAGCATGCCAGCTAAAATGATCACAAAGCTATCAGCCAGCGGTGAGATTCCCGAGTATAAAGAGGAATGGTATAAGTCAGGAATTACGGCGGGTAATCGGGAACTTCATTTAGAATCCTTAGAAAGCATGATCACTAGCATGGCTGAAGTCCAGCTTCAGTTCGACTCTGCAGATTGGTTAGTTAAAGCTTTAACCGCAGAGGACATACGTGCAGCCAAGCGCAATGGTCATAAGGCGGGTATTATCACGGCGCAAGAAACAGATGGTTTAGGAAGAAACTTAGAACTATTAGAAGTGTTACATAATTTTGGATTAAGAATTCTACAATTAACGTACAACAATCAGAATCAGATCGGTGCAGGCTGTGCAGAACATTCGAACGCTGGTATTACGAATTTTGGCAAAAGATTCATTGAGCGCTTGAACAAGCTCGGGATCATTGTAGATACGGGACATTGCGGAAAACAGACTACGCTTGATGCTTGCAACTATTCTAAAACTCCGGTCATTGCTTCACACACGGGTGTAGAGGCTATTTATCCGCATATGCGCTGCAAAAGTGATGAGGAAATCATTGCGATAGCCAAGACGGGTGGGGTCATCGGTATTTTTGCTATGCCGTGGTTTGTTCATGAAGATCCTAATCATACGACCATTGATCATGTGTTGGATCATATTGAATATGTGATTCGGCTTGTAGGAGTGGATCATGTCGGAGTTGGAACCGATTGGCCGTTGAGCGACGTGCTTTGGTCATTGGTTCATTTTAAAGAACATATTGCACCTAAGCTAGGGTTCGCCAAAGGAGACGGACCTTCTACTGAAACCGTTGCTGGGCTTGAAAAATACAGTTATTTTATCAACTTTACTAGAGGTCTGGTGGCTCGCGGTTATGCGGATGAGGATATTGCAAAGATCATAGGTGGAAACTGGCTGCGCGTATTTGAAGAAATTTGGGGATAGGGGATAAATAGATGTCAACTTACTTAAACACAACCACATTTAACTTCTACTGTTCTGGCATTTATACAGGGAAAATTCATTTTACGGAACAACAAATCATGCTTGCTAAGGTCGATCCGCGCAGACGAACACAAATGCAGGACAACGTGCTAGATAGCCAGTTCAAGACTGTACTTCCTCTTCAAAAAATCCTCGAACACATCGACGCTTATGCTACAGCGGAATGGGTCAATGATGAGGTAGTTCTGAGTAATAGCGATCTCTATCAAAAGCATATTCAGTATCAGGCTGTAATTGATGGCCGCGAGCTTACTTCACAAGTATGGGCGTTGCGAAAAGAGACGGCATTGGATATTGTGACTTTGGACGGGGAGATTGTCGCTTTTCTTACGCCGAATCGGTATGGCATAGAACTTATTGTTAAAGAAGGCTATGAGAAGCTGACACCTTTAGTTGTCTATGATGATCCTCTTTTGTCCAAGCCAGAGTACGGTGTGAATGATTTGGGTACTTATCTGATTCCGATGAGCGACGATGTGAAGCTGGCTACGGATGTGTTTCTTCCAGAGGGTATTAAGCCGGGAACCAAGCTGCCAACGATTCTGGTGAGAACCTGTTATGACCGTAACGGAAAAAAAGAGATTTTTATGAGATGGGCCAATAAAGGCTATGCGGTAGTGTCACAGGACGTGAGAGGTCGGGCGGATTCGGAAGGGGAATTAATTCCTTTTTATAATGAACGGGATGACGGCTATGATACGATCGACTGGATTATTACACAGGAATGGTCAGACGGAAATGTTGGCATGTGGGGCGCTTCCTATCTTGGGTTTGTTGTTGTGTCGGCGGCAACTAGTGGGCACCCGAATCTGAAGGCCGTTGTGGATGAAGTGAATGTTGGATCACCATTTATAGATACGGCGCGTAAGGGTGGAACGCTTTGCTCTTGGCCACTCTTGTCTTGGACGCTTGCGCAATCTGTAGGTACCCGGACGGATTTTGATGTTTTTAGTGGGATTACGGTGAACCCAGAAGCAGCAGTCGATGCGAGACCGATTAAGGAGATTCCTCAGCAATTGATCGGCAAAGCATCAGGTCCATGGGATCTGTGGAGCCAGCATCCGGAGTATGATGATTTCTGGAGAAACTGTACCTTTACTGAGCGTGGTGATCAGGTGCAGGTACCCATGTATGTAATTTCAGGCTGGTATGACGGTGACAGCCCTGGCGTATCGGAGACATGGAGAATGCTGACTGAACATGATGTTCCGAATCGTAAAATCCGACTAGGTGCATGGGAGCATGGGCCAAACAGGGCTAGAGACTATGAGGGGCTAAGCTTCGGCAACGATGCGGTAGTCTATGATTACGATGTTTCTGTACTGCGCTGGTTCGACCGCTTTCTCAAAGGCATTCCAAATGGGATAGATCAGGAGCCTAGAGCCTCTTATTATGTCGTTGGTGAGAATCAGTGGAGAACGTCGGAGGAGTGGACACCTGCTGAAGCAGTGACTTCACCTTTCTATCTTTCCAGTGGTGGTCGGGCTAATTCAGGACAAGGAGATGGGAAGCTGCTCACAGCACCAGAAGAGCGTTCTCCAGAAGATACTTACGTCTATAACCCAAATGATCCTATGAATGATAGCGGTGAGCGAGAGCCTGAAAATTTACGGAAGTACGAGCTACGGAATGATATTCTTGTGTACACTAGTGAGGTGTTGACGGAAGAGTTGACTATAGCTGGAGAATTGTCTGCTGTCATCTATGCCGCTAGCACAGGTAAGGATACAGATTGGGTGGTTACGCTTAGTGATGTGAATGAACAAGGAGACTCTATCCGGTTATCTAATTATATTGTCAGAGCTAAATATCGTCATGGGTTTGATGCACCAGAACTGCTGACTCCAGGCCAAGTGGAGAAATACGATATTTTCATGCCGAATATTGCTCACAGATTTGCAGTGGGACACCGAATTCGTTTCTCGATTACCTCGTCCAGTAAATTCGTTGCTTTCCCTAATACGAATACTGGTGGTAACCCGTATGAAGATTCAGAAGCGATTACGGTTCTGCAGACCGTTTACCATAATAGTGAGTATCCAAGCCATGTGAAGCTGCCGGTGATTCCTAACGCGACAAGATAAAATATCGATTATTCACAGAAAAGCGCATAAATGATCCCTCCTCAGGTCACAATAGGGAAAAACCAGAATGAAGGGATTAACGTGTCGCGCATAAAAAAACAACTTTGGCAGCGATGGAGACGTTGGAAAAAGGCGCTTTGGGTAGGAGCCGCTTGTTTAGCTCTTACTGTACTGGCTTGGCGCAGTATGCAGGTACCTGAGGAAATCAGTGGACTGCTGACGAATTCTAGTTGGGCGGATAGTGCAGAAAGCGAGTTGGCCGCAGCTGTGTTTAAAGTAGGCGTGGACAACGGTGAGGAGAATGAGAAGGACAATTTAAATAACGAACAACTGTTGCAGACGATCACCCAAAGCGGTCTCAGTAGAACCGTTCATTTAAAAATATCGTATGTATCTGGTGAAGAAATTCAGACATTGCCTGGCGTAAAGAACCCGCTTCAGCTTAAGAAAATAATCAACGAACACCCTGCATGGAGCGGTTGGATCAGCAACGAGGGAGATTTATGGCTGGAACAAAAAGTGAATGATCTATCGACCCTAACGAAAAAAGAAGCCTATATCGGTGTCGATGCATTTGGAAATTTGACTTTATTTAAAGGGCCGCCGGTACAGGAAAAGGTTCTGAAGACCTTTTTTCAAATGGATATGGGTTCCTTGAAATCCTCTCTGCCCGAAAGTATTTGGAAAGAGCTTCATGATGGAATCCGTTTTCAGGATATTGAAGAGTACAACAGTGTGTTGTCCACCTTCAGTGACTATGCGCGTGAGGCTTCTGAGCATGTCATGAAGAACAAGCAATAACATCTAAAGCATATGAGCTGTCCTAAAGTCATTTTTAATGGCTAAGGGCAGCTTTTTTTTTGCAAATATAAGAAAGTATAAGGTTCTCGTTGTAGGCCTAAAGTTGTCATTTCGCTTCAGAGGGTAAACTTTTTTTCTCCCGGGAGGGGTATTTTTGCTATAATGGTTAGAAGGAATACATATGTTCGCTTCATGGCGGCGTAATGGATGAAAAAGGTGGAATAAACTGCCTGTTATAGAGGAGAGATCGTGCTTGCGCATTTTGGGAATCGATCCAGGGCTGGCGATTGTCGGTTTTGGCTTTGTGGATAAGGAAGGTCATAAATTGACTCCAGTCCAATATGGTTGTATTCAGACAGAGGCTCATACGCCTGAGGAAGAACGTCTGCTGCATGTCTATGAAGGCATGGGTCAGCTCATTGATAAATATAAACCTGATGCTGTAGCGATAGAGAAGTTATTCTTCGCACGCAATGTAACAACAGCATTGCCGGTAGCGCAGGCCCGCGGAGTGACAATATTAGCTGCAGTGCAGCGCGGTCTACCCGTCTCGGAATATACACCTATGATGGTGAAGCAGGCTGTTGTTGGTTATGGTAAGGCAGAGAAGCGGCAGGTACAGGAAATGGTGAAGCTGCTATTGAAATTATCGGCGATCCCTAAACCGGATGATGTAGCGGATGCACTGGCGGTAGCGGTTTGTCATGCCCATTCGAGCAGTCTTAATTCTAAATTAAATGAGGTATTGCGAAAATGATAGATTTCTTAAGAGGACCCGTCGTTCATTTGGAGTCGGAATATGTGGTATTAGATGTGCAGGGGGTAGGATACCGGGTGTTCTGCCCAAATCCTTATGCTTTTGCTAAAGTAGAAGGACCCGTAACGATCTATATTCATTACCAAACACGTGAGGATGCTACACTATTGTTCGGATTCCCGACTCGGGAGGAGCAAAGATTGTTCCGTAAGTTGATTGAGGTATCTGGCATCGGTCCGAAGGTAGCGCTCGGAATACTGACAGGTGGAACACCGGATCAGTTGATCTCAGCAATCTATCAAGAGAATATAACCTTCCTAACGAAACTGCCGGGCATTGGTAAGAAGACGGCACAACGGATGATCCTCGATTTGAAGGACAAGCTGGACGGACTAAGCATGGCTTCGATGCAAACGGGATTATTTGCAGTTCCAATGGAAGAAAGGGCGGATGGATTAGCTTGGCAAGAGGCTAGGGATGCCCTTAAGGGACTTGGTTATACCGAAAGTGAATTGGACCGCGTGTGGCTCGCTATGAAGAAAGAGGGAGCAGAGACAGGGACTGTAGATGTGCTGATGAAGAAAGCACTTGGGCTGTTATATATTGCTAAGTAAAGCCGAACACATCCTGAAGAAAGGGAGCGATAGGAATGGATGACCGGATTATATCCGCAAATTTGATGATGGACGAGCAGGCCGTAGAATTAAGCTTACGCCCTCGTTATCTGGGAGAATATATCGGACAGACTCAGGTAAAAGAAAACCTGAAAATATATATCGAAGCGGCCAAAATGAGAAGCGAAGCGCTGGATCATGTGCTGCTGTACGGACCTCCAGGTCTTGGTAAAACAACACTCGCAAATATTATCGCTAATGAGCTGGGTGTGAATTTACGAACTACGTCCGGTCCTGCTATTGAGCGGCCGGGGGATTTAGCCGCCCTGCTGACGAATCTGCAGGAAGGCGATGTGCTGTTCATCGATGAGATTCACCGCTTGCACCGGACAGTGGAGGAGGTTATGTATCCGGCGATGGAGGACTTCGCGCTGGATATCATGATCGGCAAAGGGCCGAGTGCCCGTTCAGTACGATTGGATCTACCGCCATTCACACTTATAGGCGCTACAACCCGCGCTGGTCTTTTGTCTGCACCATTGCGCGATCGTTTTGGAGTGGTCAGCCGCTTGGAGTTCTATACCATAGATGAGCTGAGCTACATTGTGGCTCGAAATGCTGATCTTTTAGGGATTGAGATTGTCGGAGATGCGGCGGAAGAGATAGCGCTTCGTTCCCGAGGAACGCCGCGGATTGCGAACCGCCTATTGAAGCGGGTTCGTGATTTTGCCCAAGTGCGCGGAGATGGAATTATAACCCCTGAAATTTCTGGGGAAGCACTGAAGATGCTTCAGGTGGATCCGCGTGGGCTGGACAGCATCGACCACAAGATGTTAAGAGCAATGATTTCAAGCTTTCGTGGCGGTCCTGTGGGTCTGGATACGATTGCTGCTACAATTGGTGAGGAAAGTCAGACGATTGAGGACGTTTATGAGCCGTATCTGCTGCAGATTGGATTCTTGCAGCGGAGTCCGCGTGGAAGAATTGTAACCCCGGCCGCTTATCATCACTTAGGCCTTCCGCTCCCTCCGGAGCAGCACTGAGTCAGTTACTACATTCAAAAAGGAGGATGCTGGATGAAGCATACGAAGATGAAATGGAGAGGAATGGCTCCACTAAGCAAAGGATTGCTAGCAGCTGCACTTGCTGTAGGAAGTTTCCTGATTCCTGCAGGTGCCAGTCATGCCGACTCTAATAGCACGGTAAGAGTTGCCCTTTTTGCTGATATTGGTAGTAAATATAAATCCACCGTGCCAGTAGTAACACTGCAATCGACACAAAGCTTCACTTTGTTGTCAGACCAACCAGGGAGCGCTCCTTTGTTATCAGTACCTGCCCAGAGCAGAATTCGTGTTAGTGTGGATGGTTATAGAGTAAAGGTGATGGAGACTTCAAGCTGGAAGACCGCTGCTGATGCGGCTAAGAAGCTTCAGTCTACCTCTGATAAGCCACAGATTTTTATGATTTCTAGAAATGGAACCAATGTGTATCAGTTATACACAGGTGTTTATGCCAGTGAAGCTGCTGCGAAAGATGGGCTTGCGCGTGTAGTAAAGGCAGGACTGGCCATTCCTGCTGATCAAACCCCTGCGGTAAAAGGCAATAAGCGTATATCAGCTGGCCGTTATTCTTCGGAGCAAGAAGCCGATGTGGCGCTAAACAGTATTACAGCTGCTGGTTTCGATGCCTGGAAGGTGTTTCTGTCTGGAAGTGATGGCAGTGCTCAGTTTGAGGTATGGGTAGGCGAAGCTGCGAACGATAAAGATTTGGCTACTGTTCAGACAACAGTGTCTGAAGCATTGCCACTGGCTCTAACCGCTGCAACTTCACCTGGGTTAATGATGCGTATAGATGCCGGGCTGGACCTTAGCAGTGAAACACAGGCTAATCATTATATGGTTTCCGGAAATGATGCCAAATTTTTGGCAATTGGTAGTGAGGCTGGGATTCAGCTCGAAGAAAGATCCAAGCGTACCTACCGTGGAAATATGGAGCTAAGTAATTTGAGAGGTTCCCTAGCTGTTATCAACGAAGTGCCACTGGAACAATATTTGTATGCAGTGGTTGGAGGAGAGGTTTCCTCTAGCTGGCCTGATGAAGCCCTAAAGGCTCAAGCTGTGGCCGCTCGCAGCTATGCGATGGCGCAAGGCAACCGTTTTGAAGTAGCAAATGTAGTAGATTCTACATTGAGTCAGGTATATAACGGAATTGGATCAGAGGCTCCAGTCATTATTAAGGCGGTGGATGCTACTGCCGGTGAAGTATTGATGAGTGGTGGTAAAGTTATTGAGGCTGTGTTCTCCTCGAACAGTGGTGGTGTAACGTCTGATCCATCGGAGGTATGGGGCAATGGTGGAGCTGCATTTGCCAGTGTTCCCAGCAAAGAGGATGTCGCAGCTACCAAGACCGCTAAGAAGTGGTATTATTTACTGCTCGCTAATGGCACCTCTGGGTATGCACGTGAGGATAATATTAAATTGACAGGTAATAAAACTGCAGCGGGACTGGATATAGCAACCGCTACAACTAAAGATGTCAATATACGCCCTCTTCCTGCTGTTGAGAGTAGTGTAAGTGCAGTAGGTAAGCTGAATCCTGGCGAGAATGCAGTTGTTCTGGATAAAGTATATGAGTCCGGCAGCTATAGCTGGATTAAAGGGCCTTATACCTCTGCCGACCTTCTAAAAAGCTTGCAGGGTAAAACAACTAGCTCGCTTCCTTCCAGCATCCTTAATTTGCAGGTCACTCAGCGCGGCCCTTCTGGAAGAGCGATTCAGGTGAAAGCAAATGGTCAGGCTCTGGATGTGAAATATCCTGATATGTTCCGTTCTGCGTTCAATGGATTGCCAAGTACATTGTTTGATATTGTACCATCCGGAAGTTATACTGTATTAGGCGCTGACGGTGCTACCAGCACGATTGGAAGTTCACAGAGCGCAGGTGTACTCTCTGCATCAGGTAAAGTTAATGTGAACGGTAGTGGAACTGTAGTGATGGGCGGGGATTCATCGGCCAGAGCGATTACTAACAGTTCGGGCTTTCTGTTCATTGGCCAAGGATACGGTCATGGTCTAGGCATGTCGCAATGGGGCGTGAAAGGCATGGCTGACAGCGGGTATGATTATAAGCAGATATTGCAACACTATTATCAGAACGTTACTATAGTTAAGGAATGAAGACAGACCATGAATGTAGATGCATATGATTTTCATTTGCCGGAAGAATTAATTGCCCAGACACCACTCTCTGACCGTAGCTCTTCTAGACTGCTCTTAGTAAATAAGGAGGATGGGGAGCTGGCTCACCGGCATTTTACCGATATTATTAATTATTTTCGACCGGG
>DJUJ01000085.1:25882-28390 GCA_002438345.1 Paenibacillus sp. UBA6285 | reverse complement strand
AATGATACAAGAGTCATTCCTGCCAGATTGTTTGGGGTTAAAGAAGATACGGGAGCTAAAGCTGAAGTGCTTCTCCTTAAGAATCTGGGAGACGATCGCTGGGAAGCCCTTGTTAAGCCAGGCAAGAAGCTTAAGACAGGAGCGGTAATCATCTTTAGTGATGAGCTTCGTGCTGTTATTGAGGACGAGGCTGATATGGGTGGCCGAACGCTTCGGTTCATTTATCAGGGTATTTTCCAGGAGATTCTGGACAGGCTGGGAACAATGCCACTGCCTCCTTATATTAAGGAAACACTCGATGATCGGGAACGATATCAGACCGTTTATGCTAAGCATGAGGGATCGGCTGCTGCTCCTACAGCAGGGCTTCATTTTACCAATGAACTGTTGGAACAGATCGAAGGCAAGGGTGTAAATATTGCTTATATCACACTTCATGTAGGTCTCGGTACTTTTCGTCCGATGTCTGTTGAGAAGGTTGAAGAGCATGTTATGCATTCTGAGTATTTCGTAATGTCCCAAGAAACAGCAGATACCATAAACGCTACCAAGGAGCAAGGTGGCCGCATTATTGCAGTGGGAACGACTTCTTGTCGGACACTTGAAACAGTCGGAAGACAATGTGAAGGCGGTCCGCTTGTGGAATGCAGTGGTTGGACGGATATTTTCATCTATCCGGGGTATAAGTTTAGTGTAGTCAATGCGTTAATTACTAATTTTCATTTGCCAAAGTCTACTTTGGTAATGTTGGTTAGTGCTTTGGCAGGTCGGGAACATATTCTAGCTGCTTATGAAGAAGCGATAGAGCAGAAGTACCGGTTTTTTAGCTTTGGAGATGCAATGTTTATTTACTAAGGGTAAGAGGATGGGTTAACTTATGGCAGCAATTACTTATGAGCACATCAAAACGTGCAAACAATCCGGAGCAAGACTTGGAAGAGTCCACACTCCACATGGTGTGATTGAGACACCTGCATTTATGCCAGTCGGCACACAAGCCACAGTCAAGACAATGAGTCCTGAAGAACTGAAAGAGATGGATGCTCATATTATTTTGAGCAATACGTACCATCTGTTTCTGAGACCAGGCCATGATATTGTTCGTGAAGCAGGCGGACTACACAAGTTCATGAACTGGGACCGTCCAATTCTGACGGACAGTGGCGGATTTCAAGTATTCTCGCTCAGTGACATGCGCAAGATTACGGAAGAAGGCGTTCATTTCCGTTCACATCTAAATGGGGACAAGAAGTTCCTGTCTCCGGAAGTAGCAATGGAAGTTCAGAACGCACTTGGCTCTGATATCATGATGGCATTCGATGAATGTCCTCCATTCCCAGCTGAATATGATTACGTGAAAAAGTCACTGGAGCGCACAACGCGTTGGGCAGAACGCTGCCTGAAAAGTCATGCTCGTCCTGAAGACCAAGGTCTCTTTGCTATCGTGCAAGGCGGTATGTATGAGGATCTTCGCCGTCAGAGCGCGGCAGATTTGACTTCCATGGATTTCCCGGGGTATGCTATTGGAGGGCTCAGCGTCGGAGAGTCCAAGCAGCTAATGTATGAAGTGCTGGATTATACAGTTCCCCTGCTGCCACAAGGAAAACCTCGCTATTTGATGGGCGTTGGTTCACCGGATGCGCTGTTGGAAGGATCAATCCGGGGAGTGGATATGTTCGACTGTGTTCTGCCTACCCGTATTGCTCGTAATGGAACAACGATGACCAGTCAGGGAAGACTCGTTGTACGCAACGCAAAGTATGCCCGCGATTTTGGGCCGCTTGATCCGGAGTGCAATTGCTATACTTGCCGGAATTATTCCCGCGCTTATTTGCGCCATCTAATCAAAGCCGATGAAACATTCGGACTTAGATTGACGACATACCATAACTTGCACTTCCTGTTGGATTTGATGCGTAAAGTGCGCGAAGCCATCAAGGAAGATCGGCTGCTTGATTTTCGCGATGAGTTTTTTGCAAAATACGGATTATATGATAATCTTAAAGGCTTCTAAAGCTTCGTTGAGGTCCATGTTTTAATGTGCTTTGAAAGGGGGGAGAAATATGTTTCAATATGCAGCAGCAACAGGCGGAGGAAGTATACTGGGTCTTGTAGGTCCATTCGTACTTATGTTTGTGGTATTCTACTTCTTGCTGATTCGTCCGCAACAGAAGAAGACCAAAACACGTAATTCAATGTTGAAGTCTCTGAAAAAGGGCGATAAAATCGTTACTATTGGTGGTCTTCACGGTACGATCATGGAGATTTCCGATGATATCGTGGTTTTACGGGTCAATGATGTAACTAAGCTGACCTTTGATCGCGGTTCCATTAGTCACTCCGTTGCGACGGACGTGGAGGAGAAAGTATAGTTTTGTTATTAATAAGTACATAAAAGCGGTGTCTTCTCGTTAAGAGAGAGACACCGCTTTTTTGAAATATAAGAAAGTATAAGTTTCACGTAATACTTTGTGTCTTATATTTTTCGAGAAACGGTTGTCATCTTTA
>DJUJ01000085.1:15474-25796 GCA_002438345.1 Paenibacillus sp. UBA6285 | reverse complement strand
CTGCTAGAAGGGTGCCGCCTATCATATCTGTCAACCAATGAATGCCCAGATAGAATATACCAAAGACGATTACGACTGCGGAAATACTCGTAATGACCATCCACCGGCGATTTCCTGAACGGAATGCCAGTAGTGCCATCGTAACAGAAATGGACGTATGTAGACTCGGGAAGCAGTTGTTGAGACCGGATAGAGGTCGGTACTCCTGCTCAAACTTCGGAAATACATCCAGCATAGTAAACTTAACGCCTGCAGGTACGTAGGACCATACCTCATTCACAGGGAAGTATAGATAGAATGGAATCGCCACGGCATAGTTAATGATAATAGCATAGCAGGTTGCATACAGCATCACACGGTTCTTATCTAACAGATAGACACCTAATGAAGCTGCTAATACAGATTGAAGCATAAAAATGTAGAAGAAGACTATGACAGGTGTTAACCATGGACTATAGAAGATATCCTGAACAGCTTGGACAAAATGCCCCTCTAGTCCAAATACAAATGACGTATAATCTGAGGCAAGATGCATTTTTTCTTCAATTTGCAGTTCGTATTTATTCAAGACCAGTACACCAAACATTCCTGCCATCAGTAGCAAAAACTTATATGATCGCAGCATCTCTTTCCCAATTTCAACTACTGCCATGATTGGATTACGACGAGCGCCAACCCATATTAAAATCACTACTAATGCAACTGTGTACAAAACAATATGGTTCATTGATTGGTAAAACAAAGCAATCGAAGCCTCCTTGATTCTCTTTATGAAGTCAGATGATCACAGTTTAACATATTTTCAAGGAATGTTTCGAATTTAATGAAATATTAATTTTAGCTTTTTTGTAAATTAACACCAAACATTCCGCCTAAAGCACCGATTGCTGCTGCGGCCAAAACCCAAAGAAGGTCAACACCAGAAGGTGAGCTATCGAGTGCCAGAAATCCAATTAACAGAACGATAATTCCATAAAAGATGCCTGTAAGACTTCCTTGATACCAGCCTTTGTTCGTGGCTCTGCGACCGGCGGTTAGTCCTCCGAATGCTGCAGCTATGCCGTGTACAATATAAGTGTACATGGTGAGATCCTGCTCCTTCAGACCGCTGCCCCATAATAAAAGAGAGAGGACAAACGCGCCCAGCAGCATCCAAAGGAATGATCGACATAGGCCGGATAACACAGGATTGGCTATTCTCCATGAGAACAGGCGCCGGATTAAATACATGGTACAACCTCCTAAAGTTTTTTTGAAAATATAAGAAAGACTAATCTACATAAGTTATTATTCATTGTATGGGGAGGCTTGCCCCAATAGTACAAGAATGGGCATTGAAGCCTTTTTACCATTAATTAATATGTGAGCTTCCGAATGTTCCCTGTGCAGAGCGGTCAGAATAGGGTTACATTAATCCGCCCGAGAAACAAGTCTGCGGGTGAGAGTGGAGGGGAGCGAAGCTATATGTCCCAGCATATCACTACCCATATCTTCTTGACCGTGCTGATGTATTTCTTCATATTCCTGTGCATGCGTATCATGGGGAAGAGGGAAATCGGAAAGCTATCTGTATTTGATCTAACGATCTCAATCATGATTGCTGAGATTGCTGTTTTTGTGATTGAGGATATTAATCGGCCGATTTACGAAGGTCTGGTTCCGATGGCAACATTGGTTATCATTCAAGTTCTGGTTGCTCAGCTCAGTCTTAAGAGTAGAAAACTTCGGCTTTTAATGGACGGTAAACCGAGCATCCTCATTTCTGGCGGCAAGTTGCACCGGGGGGAGATGCGTAAGCAGAGGTACAATATTGACGATCTGCTGCAGCAATTACGCGGTCAGAACATCGCTAGTCCTGCTGATGTGGAATTTGCGATCCTCGAGCCTAGTGGTCAGCTCACTGTTTTCGAGAAGGACAAAGGGATTTCATCTTCCAATCAATCAGGCAATAGCAGTTTAGTTGCTGAGAACAATAAGAACGAGACCAACGAGAATGCAGATGAAAGCAGCCAGAAGATTAGTCTGCCGAAGAACAAAATCAGATATGAAGGACTTCCTATTCCACTGATTATGGATGGAAAGGTCCAGGATCATAATTTAGAGATGATAGGAAAAACAAGGTTCTGGCTAAGAACCCAGATCCGCCAAAAGGGAGTATCGGATTTTCGGGATGTATTTCTATGCTCGATAGACCATAAAGGCAGAGTTTATGTCGACCGTTTGGACACCAGATAACCTTTTAGAGCCAGCGCTTAATGAACGGCAGTCGGTCCAAATCACGAAGTGAGATAAGGCCAGCTAATAGACTGATACCAAGATACAGGGCCATTCCTATCGCAGAGGCAAATAAAAATTGAATCCATTGTGCATCTGCAATGGGAATGGAGGTGTATACATAACGCACGCCTGCTCCCATAATGATCATTGCACATAAGGTTTTAATGGTTTCGGTTATTCGTAAGGATAATGAAATTAGACTGACCACACTGTACCCGTGAAGTAGAGTAACCAGAACGCTGTTCACAATAATTGCAATGATTGCGCCGTAGATTCCGTATTCAGGCTGGGAAGCTAATATAACGATCAGAATGATTTTGACTACTGCCCCAATAAGGGTATTGATGAGTGCTCTGCCAGGTCTATCCATGGCCTGAAGAGCAGCTTGTAAAGGGGCCTGAACATAGAGGAACAAAGCGAAAGGGGCCATAAGTCTTAGCATGGGAGCGGTGTCCGCATTGCCGTATAATAAGTTGCATAGTGGGACCGCTAGAACATACATAAGTACAGCAAAGGGAGCGCCTGTCACCAGAGCGAGTCGAAGGGCTTGATGCATTCGTTTGTGAATGGTAGGCAAGTCCTTTCTCGCGGCAGCCTCGGATAATGAGGGGACCAGAGACACAGCGAGAGAGGAAGTTAACGCTCCAGGAAGTAACAGTAGGGGAATAACCATTCCCTGTAAAGACCCATACTGCGTAGTAGCGGCTGCTGTAGCGATTCCGGCCAATGCAAGACTGCGTACGGTAATAATAGATTCCAGTAGATAGGAAAAAGAGCCCACAAGCCGGCTTGCCGTAACTGGAATGGATACACCTAGTAAACGCCGCAGTATGGGGGAAGTTGGCTTTACACCATCTGGATCAGAGAGTATAACCTCCGGCTCAACCGATTGTTGCTCTGGGATGGGATTTGTTTTTTTATCTTTTTTCGAGATGACATAATATTGCCACAGAATCGCTAACATTCCGCCAATCTCTCCCACAGTTACACCAAGCATCGCCCCTGCAGCAGCCAAAGCTATTCCCTTGGGAAGCAGCAACCATGAGAACCACAGCATGAAAAATATTCGAACGATAGACTCGAAAATCGAAGAGAGTGCGGATGGAATCATGTTCTGCCTGCCCTGAAAATATCCACGGTAGATTGCAGATACGGCAACAATTCCAATCATTGGGATCATAGCGATAAAAGTATAATAAACTCGGCGGTCTGTTAAGATAACATTGGAGACCCATGAAGCGCTGATCAGAGCAACAATAGTAAAGAAGATTCCTAGTCCGACACTGAGGGCAAGTCCAGTCCGTAAAATTTGCCGCGATTTCTCAGGGCGGTTCTCTCCCTCTGCTTCCGCCACCATCTTAGCAATAGCCAGTGGGATCCCACCTGTAATGACAGTAACCAGCACGATAAAAAAAGGATACGCAAGTTGATATAGACCCACGCCCTCTGCTCCAATAATGCGTGGCAAAGCAATTCGGGGTATAAATCCAAGCATTCGATTAATGATGCCGGCGGCAAGCAAGATTAAAGTACCTTGTATAAAGCTCTGTTTCCTCAAAGGTCACGCCTTCTTCCCGAAATGAAATGAAACGCTGGCGAACTTGTCTATTCTTATGGATATGCTGTACCCCTCTCCCGGCATGCCTTGTTTTAGTAGCTGTAACTTTTTGTGATGGAAGGAGGAAAGCGGAGAACTTGGGTCGAATACCTATGGTAAGCATACGAACACGAGCGATCTTTGGAGGTGTCATCACGTGGAATCGGAACAGTGGAATCATGATCAACATAGTGAAGAAATCGAAGCCATGTGCCGCAGCAAAGCTGAAGAATTCCGGCTCCTCGGCTATGAGTATGTAACCAGCAAGGATATTTGGGATTGTATCAGTCGTAATTATGATAAGGATGGAATGCCACCCTTGCATAAGCTGGTTAACGATATTTATTCCTTAAAAGCCAATAGTTACATGACTTATTTGACTCTTGCGGCTTATCGGGGGTTAAATTAAATCAATAACAACCCGTTTCCTTTTTTGAGAAAAGCCTTATAAAGCAGTAAAGTAAGAGAATAATAACTTCACAATCCCTATATAAACGGATGTCTTGCTGATATGAGCAGGGGCGGCCGTTTCTTTGTGTGAGTATAGCTATGTAAATGCTGTGAATTGACGGTCATTTCACGTGTAGCTATAATAGGAATATTGAGTTAATGAAAGGGGAACTAGCTAGAGCATGAAGAGACTAATGGGCTTTATTATTACCGTGCTCGTTTTGACAGGCGTCATGGTATTTACTACTCCTGGACTGCTGGACAAGGTTAGACTTGGTCTTGACCTGAAAGGCGGATTTGAGATTTTGTACCATGCAGAGCCTATGGAAGCGGGAGCAGAGTTGTCCCGAGCTTCACTGTTGAAAACAGCAGAAAGTTTGGAAAAACGGGCCAATGCGCTCGGAACCAGTGAACCAGAGGTTACAACTGAAGGTACTGACCGTATTCGTTTGAAAATTGCGGGCGTTACTGATGAAGCCGAGGTTCGCAAGAAGATGAAGGAGCCTGCAGTTCTGACTTTCCGTAGTGCTGCTGAAGGTGATCCTGAAGGTACTTACAGCAAGATCGAACTGGTAGGTAGTGATTTTGTTGAAGGTGCGGCAGAGGTTGGACGGGATAACCTGAGTCAGCCGATCATCAGCATCAAAATAAAGGACAAGGATAAATTTGCAGAGATTACTAAGCGTCTCTTAGGAAAGAATCTCGCAATTTATTTGGATGAGAACAAACTATCTGACCCAACGGTACAAGCAGTACTTACCGACGGCAGTGCGTCTATTTCCGGTAGTTATACAATTAAGGAAGCACGCGAGCTGGCAGACACCATTAATCTGGGTGCGTTGCCACTGAAACTTACTGAGAAATACTCCCAAAGTGTGGGTGCAACGCTTGGTAAACAATCGCTTGATCAAACAATCAAAGCAGGACTTCTGGGTTCTTTGATTATCCTTATCTTCATGATCGGTATGTATCGCTTGCCAGGTCTCTTGGCTAGTTTTGCACTGATCTTGCATACATGGCTGCTAATTGTGGTCTTTGTCTTTGCAGACTTCACATTGACGTTGCCTGGTATAGCCGCATTTATTCTGGGTATAGGGATGGCGGTAGATGCCAATATCATTACAAATGAACGGATAAGGGAAGAAATGCGCAGTGGTAAAAGTGTACTTTCCTCCGTTAAAGCAGGTAATAAATCCTCTTTCCGGACAGTAATGGACTCCAATATCACAACTGTTATTGTGGCAGGTGTCATGTTCGCCTTTGGTACAGGTGCAGTCAAAGGCTTCGCATTGGTGCTGATCGTGGAAATCGTACTGAGTATCGCCACGAATCTTTATTTCTCCCACTGGTTGCTTAGCCAGCTTGTTAAAGCCGGTAAGCTGAACAAACCGAAGAGTTTCGGTGTTAAGGAGAGTGATATTCGTGCGCTTTAAGAAAGAGCTTGATTTCGTACATTTAAGTAAATTTTTCTATATTTTTTCCGTCGCCCTTACAGTAGCAGGTTTGATTTTCCTAGCAACATTTGGATTGAATTACAGCGTTGATTTCAAAGCGGGATCTAATGTTGATATCTCTCTGTCTAAGAATTTGACATTGGAAGAGGTTAATTCAGCAGTTGAAAAAACTGGGATTTCAAGTGAGCCAAGCATTACGTTAGGAAGTGAACGGGTCAACATCCGTTATGATCAAGTGCTTGATGATCAACAAGATGGAGCTCTAAAAGCTGAGATCTTGAAGTTGGACGATAAGGCATCGTTCGAGATTAACACCGTGGATACTGAAATGTCTAAAGAACTTGCACGTAATGCGATCTATTCGGTTCTCATTTCTTGTCTAGGGATTATCATTTATGTAAGTATTCGTTTTGAATGGCGGTTTGCATTGGCAGCTATTGTTTCACTGATCCATGATGCCTTTATGGTCGTTGCGATCTTCTCCATCTTCCGTTTGGAAGTGGATTTGACGTTTATTATAGCGGTACTTACGATTATCGGTTATTCCATCAATGATACGATCGTTATCTTTGACCGTATCCGTGAGAATTTACGTTTCGGTAAACAGAAAACCTATGAAGATTTGAAAGAACTTGTGAATAAGAGTGTGGCTCAAACACTTATGCGTTCTCTCTACACAGCATTTACCGTGTTTATTGCGGCGTTCTTCCTATTAATTCTTGGAGGCGAGTCCATCAAGATGTTCTCGCTTGCAATGGTTATCGGATTGCTATTTGGAGCTTACTCCTCTATCTTTATTGCAAGTCCGCTCTGGCTACTGCTTAAGAAGCGTGAGAAGACTAAGGTAAAGAGCAGTCCGGCTAAAGGTTAATGTCTCAAGAGCAACAACATGGCTGTACTTTAATAAAAAAAGCATCAAATTTATAATTTTCTTATATTTTAAGAAAGCCGCGTCAAATGCGACGCGGCTTTCGAAATCTTTGGGGTTGTATGTCATGTGTATTGTATCATCATGAGATTACTTGCTAGTGGTAAGGAGGGCCTCGTATGAATAAAGAACGATCACCGCAAAGCAAGACGGTTGCTTGGACAGGGATCATCAGCGATGTTACTTTGGCAGTAGCTAAGGGGAGTTTTGGCTATATTTCAGGTAGCAAGGCATTAATGGGCGATGCTTTATATTCCGGAGCAGATGCTGCGGCCAAACTGGCGGATATTCTTCCGTGGCGCTCTGAACAGGGCAGAAAGAGCAAGCACCGGATGGAAGACCGGCGGGGCAATAAGGAACCGCTTCTAGCTATACTTTTTTCAGTATTGATTCTAATGGGGGGGCTGCAGATCGCCTTCTCTGCAATCCGAGACTTAACTGAGGGACAGTCATCAACTCACGGAGAACTCGCACTTGTAACTGTCTTACTATCTATTGTATTTAAAGAAGCTGTATTTCAATATCAATATCGGTACTTTAAAAAAATAGGTGATGGCAGTCATGCTGCTTATGCCAATAGTCATCGTTTCAGTTTGTATACTTCTATCACAGTATTAGTTGGGATATCGTTATCAATGGGTGGTACCTATTGGCATCCTCTACTCTATATGGACCCTATTGCCGCACTTTTAACAGGATGCTTAATTCTTCGTAAAGGCTATATACTCATTGTTAGTACTGTCAGTGGTAAGAATGCGCAGGAGCTTCCTTCTGAAGAGGCAGCTAATTTTATTGAAACCGTACAACGTGTTCACGGAGTTATTCGTGTAGAACATTTGAAGGCGCTTGAGCAAGGCAATTTTGTGAATCTGCAAATTAAGATCAGTGTAAATCCGCGTATTACGGTGATGGAAGCACAGGATATTTCGGAATGCGCAAGAAAGCTGCTACAGCACCGGTTTGTTCATGTTGGTGAGGTGCATATGGACGTAGTTCCTTATGATCCCGGTTATCCATACAAAAGTAATTATGAATTGGTGGATAATGATATTCCAACGTTGCTTCAGTAGTTCGCAAGGTGAGAGAAAGGTGAACTCTATTGCTTTATTCAAAAACAAGATGGCAATCTCCGGCAGCCGATCCCGACATCGTAAGGGATATGGCCCGGAGCCTTTCTATTTCTCCGCTCTTATCCTCACTATTAGTGACTAGAGGAATGAATACGCCACATGAGGCTCTATCATTCATGGATGGCGGTGTGGAAGCTCCGCATGATCCGTTCCTTCTAAAAGGAATGGCCGAAGCGGTTCCTAGAATTAGAAAGGCTTTAAAAGAAGAAGAACATATTCTTATTTACGGCGATTACGATGCCGATGGTGTATCTAGTACAGCACTAATGATTCATTTGCTGCGTTACTTGGGCGCTTCCTTTGATATTTATATCCCGCACCGTTCTAACGAGGGCTACGGGCTGCATAATCATGCTTTGGATTGGGCTCTACAGCAGGGTGTATCCTTGATCATTACTGTGGATACTGGCATTAGCGCCTATCATCAGATTGCCTACGCTAATGAACTGGGAATCGATGTGATCGTAACGGATCACCATGAGCCACCAGAGCTTCTGCCAGAGGCTTACACGCTGATTAATCCCAAGCTACCCGACTGCCCTTACCCGTTTAAAGGATTGGCCGGTGTAGGTGTAGCTTATAAGCTTGCCCAGGCTATGTTGGGGGAGGAGACTCCCGAGGAATGGGCAGAAATAGCTGCAATCGGTACTGTAGCGGATTTAATGCCGCTGCTGGGTGAGAATCGCGAGATTGTTCGAAACGGTTTGGCCAGTATGCGAAATTCTCGATTCTCTGGTATTCGTGCTTTACTCGGTGTCAGCGGGGTGACCATGAGTACTGTGAGTGCGGTTAATATCGCCTTTGGTATGGCACCTCGTATCAATGCCAGTGGTCGTTTGGATCATGCTGGCCGGGCTGTGGCTTTGCTTACAACCGAACATGCTGATGAGGCAGAGCAACTGTCTGGGGAACTTGATCTGCTTAATAAAGAACGCCAATTGGTCGTAGAAAGAATTGTAGTAGAGGCGACTGCAAAACTGGAGCAGATGACGCGCGGCGGAGAGATCCCAGACATCATTGTCCTTGCTGAACAAGGCTGGAATGTGGGTGTGGTAGGTATAGTGGCTTCCAAACTGCTAGAGCATTACTATCGACCGGTGATCATTCTGGATATTCATCCAGAGACCGGAATGTGCAAGGGCTCTGCCCGCTCCATTCCTGGGCTTGATATATATGCGGCTTTATCCTCTTGTTCTGACTTAATGGATCATTTCGGCGGTCATCCGGCTGCCGCGGGAATGAGTCTGCATCGGGATGGTTTAGAAGCCTTCGCTGCGGCATTAAATGAATACGCCGCAGGTGTGCTGACACCGGAGCATTTCGTTCCTGTTACTTCTGCTGATGCAGAAGTATCGATCTCTGATTTGTCCCTTCAGACCGCAATTGAACTAGAAAGGCTTGCGCCTTTCGGGATGTCAAATCCATTGCCAAAGTTTATCATTCGCGGGGCTACAGTGAAAGAGACACGTACAATGGGGCAAGAAGGAAAACACTTGAAGATCGTATTGCAGCAGGGTAAGAGCACGATTGAAGCCTTAGCTTTTGGTAAAGGGGATATGGCTAAGCTGCTCCCTGTGGGCACCACGATCAATGTGTTGGCTGAATTGTCGATCAACGAGTGGAATGGCTCGCGGAAACCACAGTTGATGCTACAGGATTTATCTGTACCAGATGCTCAGTTGTTTGATCTTCGTGGTGCTGCTGACGCCGTACGGCAAGCTACGCATATTAGAGAGTTGCTGCTTCCCTATAGCGGTGTCAGTCCATACCGTGCCGCAGCAGTGTTTCAGAGTGGACGTATGTCTCTACAGAGTGAATTGATAGGAATGTCCTTCTGGGTATATGATAACGTTGATGGCATCAGCGCCGCTAATAAGGATGACTTGCTTCAGGAATCAGGACATGTCTCTCTGTTATGTCTATTGGATATGCCGGAGACTCCTGAACAACTTGATGCGGTACTAAAGGCTTTTCCTAATGCTGATAATATTGCGCTATTGCATTCTATAAAGGATGGCCGGGAACGGCTTATTATTCCGACACGGGATCATTTTAAAATACTTTATAAACTGCTGGCTTCGATCACTTCTGTTGCAACGCCTGAGCATGAAGTGCTGCTGCGGCTAAGCCGACAATCCTCGTTAAGTATTCGTATGCTTAGTAAAATGCTGGATGTGTTCGAGGAGCTTGATTTTATCGAAAGAAGTCAGGGAAGTGTGACCTTCATTACGCAGCCCGCAGCTAAGAGCCTTTCAGCATCACGTCATTTTGTCAGACTGGGGCAGATGGCGGAAATGGAGCAGTACTTCATGGAGGGTAGCTTGTCTGAGTTACAGGACTGGATGTTATCGCGCCGTTTAGGCGTATCGTAATTATCCAGGATGAGGTAGCTTACGAAGCAAGTTTTGTCGAACCAAATTCACTGAAGCATACGCTAACAAAATAAAGTAGATGCTTACGATGTAAGTTTTGTCGATCCGAATTCA
>DJUJ01000085.1:0-15416 GCA_002438345.1 Paenibacillus sp. UBA6285 | reverse complement strand
CTGAAGCATACGCTAACAAAACTTTTAGGAGATGAAAAATATGGATTTTAAAGATAGTATTCGCGTGATTCCTGACTTCCCAAAAGAGGGTATTAGTTTTAAAGATATCACCACTTTGCTCAAAGACGGTGATGCTTATCGCCAGGCGATTGATGCACTGAAATCTCTCGTATCGCATTTAGAAATTGACGTAATTGCTGGACCGGAAGCACGTGGTTTTGTAGTTGGCGCACCTCTTGCTTATGCTTTGGGAGTAGGTTTTGTGCCGATTCGTAAGAGCGGGAAACTGCCATATGAGACGATCGAGGTTGGGTATGATCTTGAATATGGTAAAGACACACTTGCTGTTCACACGGATGCCATTAAGCCTGGACAAAATGTATTGATTGCTGATGATTTGTTAGCAACAGGAGGCACTATAGCTACTTCGGTTAACCTTGTGGAACAGCTTGGCGGTAAAGTCGTAGGCGCAGCTTTTCTGATTGAATTGGTTGAGCTTGCTGGACGTAATAAGCTATCCGGAATTGAAGTTATTACTCTGGTTAACTACGAAGATTAATACGATAAGCTGGTCTTTTCCCGGGAAATAAATGGGGATTTATGTATCGATTTATGTTGAAAAGTGCAAACAACAGCAATTCTCTGTCACTATTGGCGGAGAGTTGCTGTTTTGCATTTCTGACCTGAAGAATGCTTAGCGGATGGAGAAGCCTAATAAAAAAGACTGCCCAATCCATAAATGGATCTGAGCAGCCTTTTGAACTTCTAAAACAAATTAGTGAGCAGTTTTATCGCTTTCTCCACCTTCATTGGACAGTCCAAGAACTTCAATGAGTTTGAAGAACAAGGCTAGAACGATACCAACAATCGTAGCTAGTGCCATACCGCTTAGCTTAATGTTGCCCATAGAGAGGGTTGTACCACTAATTCCGACAACGAGCACTAAGGTAGCCATGATCATGTTAGTAGCCTTGGAAAAATCAACTTTTTGCTCAACGAAGATACGTAGGCCGGATGCCGCAATTACACCGAACAACAGCAGTGATACACCACCCATTACAGGTGTAGGGATGTTAGCGATAACGGAGGAGAAGGTACCGGCGAACGAAAGCAAAATTGCAATCACTGCTGCGCCACCGATCACATATACAGAATAAACTTTAGTTAACGCCATAACCCCGATATTCTCACCGTAGGTAGTATTTGGAGTAGAACCGATAAAACCGGAGATAATTGTAGATATCCCGTTACCCATCAGGGAGCGATCAAGCCCAGGATCTTTTGCCAGATCCCTGCCGACAATATTGCTAGTTACAAGTAAGTGTCCAATATGTTCAACGATTACTACTAGCGATACTGGGATGATAGTCAGGATTACATTCCAATCAAAAGAAGGAGTAACAATGGTAGGGTGTGCTAAAAATTTCGCATTGGATATAGCCGCGGTATCCACCATTTTCATAATATAAGCTAAACCATAACCAGTGACGATACCGATGAGGATGTGAATGATTTTTGGGAAACCGCGGAAGAGTACAGCTCCAATTACGGTTACACCCAGTGTCACCATAGAAAGCGTGATCGCTTTGCCGTCTGGAGTCCAGTCTGCAACTGCAACACCTTCAGGAGCAATAAGTCCTGCCATCCGCGCGGCAACAGGCACAAGTTCAAGTCCGATCGTTGCAACGATAGCACCCATTACTGCTGGAGGGAAGACAACATCAATCCATTTTGTTCCTGCATAACGGATGATCAATGCTACGAGCACAAAGATAATACCCGTGATGATAAAAGCACCTAAAGCAAGCGAGTATCCCTTCATATGATCATCTTTATGATCGGCAAGCACTGACAAAACTGGTGCGATGAATGCAAAGCTGGAGCCAAGGTACGCAGGGATTTTACCACGGCAAATCCAGATGTACAGTAGCGTGCCGACACCATTCATCAGCAAGATCATGCCAGGGTCGACCCCGAATAAGTTAGGTACTAGTACTGTACTGCCAAACATGGCAAACAAATGCTGAAGGCTTAATAGAAAACCCGGGCCCCATGGAAGTTTTTCATTAACTTGAATTTCGCGTTGCAATGGAGTTCACTCCTCTTTCTTATTCGATATTATGTTGTCCGGCGAAAATCCGCCTTTACTAGATTAAATAGAACTGGACATTTTTACAACAACATTTTCACAAGTGTTACTAATTTGTCCTATTTTCATAACTTTTACTTATGAAATACCATGAGATGGCAAGTGTTGACGTAATCCTTCGTAAGCGTCATAATTATAGACAACTTTGAACAAGAGCGTAAGTTGCTTGCGAAATGATTGGAACCTGCAGATTCTAGAACTATTGCNNCGACGAGAATGGGCATAGAGCGATTAATTGATAAGGCTGGCGCCTATATAAAAGATAAAGATCTTCTCCGCATCCGGGAAGCTTATGAATTTGCCGATCAGGCTCATCACGGGCAGATCCGCAAGTCGGGGGAGCCATACATTCTGCATCCGCTGGCGGTGGCAGATATTGTCGTCAATATGCAAATGGATGTTATATCTATTGTTGCGGCGCTTTTGCATGATGTTGTGGAAGATACGACGGTCTCATTGGAACAAATCCGCGCGAAATTTGGCGATACCTGCGCGATGCTTGTCGACGGCTTAACCAAGCTGGAACGCATCCGTTTTCGCTCAAAGGAAGAGCAGCAGAATGAGAATTACCGTAAGATGTTTATTGCAATGGCTCAGGATATTCGGGTCATTGTTATTAAACTAGCGGATCGCCTGCATAATATGCGAACACTAAAGTACCAATCTGAAGAAAGCCAGCGTCGTATTTCCTATGAGACGTTGGAGATTTTCTGTCCTGTCGCCGACCGGTTGGGGATTTCCGCGATCAAATGGGAGATGGAGGATATTGCGCTTCGTTACTTGAATCCGCAGCAGTATTATCGCATTGCTAATCTGGTACATAAGAAGCGGGCAGAACGTGAGCAATTTATCGACAGTGTAATTGGCCGTATTCGTGCCAAGCTGGATGAAATGGGCATTGAAGGCGACCTTTCGGGTCGTCCGAAGCATATCTACAGTGTCTATAACAAAATGAGTACGAAAAACAAACAGTTTAATGAGATCTATGACCTGCTGGCCATCCGCATCATTGTGGATAATATCAAGGATTGTTATGCAACCCTCGGAATTATTCATACCCTTTGGAAGCCAATGCCAGGCCGATTCAAAGATTATATAGCTATGCCCAAAGCCAATATGTATCAATCTTTGCATACTACAGTGGTAGGTCCTGGCGGAGAGCCAACCGAAGTGCAAATTCGCACTTGGGAAATGCATCGTACAGCTGAATTCGGGATAGCAGCACACTGGGCGTACAAAGAAGGAACCAGCAATAATGTCAATCCGGAGAATCGGATGCCTTTTTTTCGCGAAATATTGGAGCTGCAGCATGAGGCCAAGGATGCCGAAGAGTTCGTAAAATCACTCAAAATGGATTTTTTCTCGGACCTCGTGTTCGTGTTTACGCCTAAAGGTGAAGTTATTGAGCTTCCTGCGGGCTCTGTTCCACTTGATTTCGCTTTCCGTATTCATACGGAAGTGGGTAATCGCACGATTGGTTCTAAGGTGAACGGGCGGATCGTACCGCTGGATCACAAGCTGAAGACGGGCGATATTGTAGAGATTCTGACGTCGAAGCATTCTTACGGACCAAGCCGCGACTGGCTCAAGATTGCCCAATCCTCCCATGCGCGAAGTAAAATTAAGCAATGGTTCAAAAAAGAAAAACGTGAGGAAAATGTCGAAAAAGGTCGCGAAGCGATTGAACGTGAGCTGAAGCGTCTGAATGTCGAGGTTTCCGAGTGGATTTCCGATGAGAAATTATTAGAAGCCGCGAAGAAATTCGCATTTAATGATGTTGAGGATATGTTATCTGCTGTTGGGTTTGGTGGGATTACCGCTTCGCAGATTGCTTCCCGTTTGACGGAGAAGTTGCGCAAGGAGCAGGAAGAAGCCGCTAATCATTTAGAACTCACTTCAGAGATGAAGGAGATCAAGTCTGCCGGCGAGAAACGTAATCAACCTACCAATGGTGTTAGTGTAAAAGGAATTGAAAATTTGCTTGTCCGTTTTGCACGATGTTGTAATCCGGTGCCGGGTGACGACATTGTAGGGTATGTTACACGGGGCCGGGGCGTATCTGTGCATCGTCAGGATTGTCCTAACATTCCAGGTGAAGGGGACGGAGAAGAAGCTGCAAGGGTGATTGAAGTGGAATGGGAAGGTACGATGGAAGCAAACTACAGTGTGGATATTGAGATTACAGGTCATGATCGTAATGGACTACTCAATGAAGTGCTGCAGGCGGTATCCGAGAGTAAAACGAACATTTCTGCGGTCACTGGGCGCTCTGACAAGAATAAGATGGCCATGATTCATATGACCATTCTGATCCGTAACACGGAGCATCTGCAATCCGTTGTAGATAAAGTGAAACGAGTCAAGGATGTATATACAGTGAATCGGATCATGCAATAAGGCAAGGAGCGGAGTAGTGCGATGAGAGTTGTAGTACAGCGTTGTAAGGACGCCAAAGTAACCGTGGATGAGACAGTGACCGGAGAGATTGGGAAAGGCTTGATGCTGCTTGTTGGCGTTACGCATGAAGATACAGAGAAGGATGCCAAATATTTGGCGGATAAAATAGCTGGATTGCGTATTTTTGAAGATGATGCTGGTAAAATGAACTATAGTGTCACAGATTCTGAGGGAGCTATTCTTTCGGTGTCACAGTTTACTTTATATGGGGATTGCCGTAAGGGAAGACGGCCGAATTTCATGGGAGCAGCAGCTCCTGCGGAGGCCGAGCGACTTTATGATTATTTTAACCAAGAGCTTAGAGCGGGAGGCCTTCAGGTGGAGACGGGCGTATTTGGAGCGATGATGGATGTGTCGCTGACCAATTGGGGTCCAGTCACTCTCATTCTGGATAGCCGTAGTTAACGAAATAGAGGATGTCGAAAATTGCTCTGGCCGGAGCTAACTTTCGACATCTTTTTTAATACATGAACGTATAAGTCTCACGTTATACATTATCCTTATGCTTGGTTGAGCTGTGAGTAAGAATCTTGTGCGGATAGAGCCTCTTTGAGCTGGATAAACTAAATGCAGATAGATATCACGCACGATGCAAGGAGCTTANNGGCGTGGGTATGGAGAAGTATCCCGGCACTAGCGACTGGGAGCCCTTTGGAAGCCTGTGCGTTAGCCAAAAAGTCGGAAGACGAGATTGAACCCCAAGTAATCAAAGGAAGAAGCCGTAATCTCTTGCCGCGTACCTGAAATGGGTGGTAGAGGCGGCTTTTTCGATGTTGTTAACGAAGTGTATTTTCTAACTAGAGGTTAGAAATCATCGTGATAAGGGTAATAGACCACAAGAAAGATGAGCCTGCATTTGTTCGTGAAATATTGAAGGTCCTGAAATAAACAATTAATAACAATGAGACTTATAATCCAAGGAGGTAATGGCGATGACCAGAAAAATCCAGGCATATTTCAGAACGGAAAATGAAGCGGAAGGCGCAAAAACAGCGTTGATTAGTTACAAGGTGGATGGCTTGGAGGTTTGGCCACTCACGGACCCTATTGGGGAAGATCGTAGAATTCTGTTTCCTNNTGGCAGCAGGTACAGTAGGAACGCTTGGAACGGGTAGCACACCGGCAGCTGGAGCTATGCTGGTTTCTGGTGTTGTCGCATCCGAAACTCGGGATGAACCTGAAACCCATTATAGTGTGGATGAAGATCAGGTTAGTGCGGGTGTAGCGGATGGGGAACTCGAAGATGGGGATTTAAGTGAACTTCGTTATGTGATGGACCTAAGTGTCGCAGAAGAGAATTATAATGAGGTTGTGGAAACGCTTCGGGGTAAAGGGGCATTTGTTGAGCAATTCGATGAATAACAATCTATTAAAATAAACCGCTTTCATGAATGTAATATAATCGTAATATTACATACATGTTTCCTTAATATAGCGTGTTTATAATAATGGCATGACCCCCTTTTTAATAATATATGATGATGGACCTGCAGCATTCGGCTGCAGGTCATTTTTTTTGTAACGGTTGAAGTTAAAGCTCAAAAGTTGAAAGTTGTCGAATTTTTTATTCAGCTTCGCATTTCCTGCCTTGACTTTAGCACAGTAGTTCAGTAGAATTTAAAAATATACGATTTTATCATATGGTTTTGATGACGGGAACAAGTAATTCGANNGCCCCCTGTAGATTCAGATGATATCCAGTACAATGGATGATTTATCGTTTCCGCTTGGCTGCAAGGATTCTGTTGATGAGCGAATGAATGACCTCCCCGAGAACGTACGGCGAAAGTGGGCAATGCATATTGCCGCGATCAGTAGCCGTTTACGCGTAGGCGGGCGTTAACCGCTTTGAGCGGACTCAGTATTGTTCTGATCCGGAATGTGGGTGGTACCACGGGTGTATTATTGGTTATGATAATCCCTCGTCCCTGTTTTTTATAAACAGGGCGGGGGATTTTTTGTTTTGTTTAGCAATATGAAGTGATGAAGAGAACAGATTTAGAGGGGTTATTTTTTAGGAGGGATAGACTGTGGCTAAAGAAAGATTTGAGAAACCTACAGGAACGCAGGATGTGCTTCCAGGAGCTGTGGAGAATTGGCAGTATATTGAAGGGAAGGCCAGAGATTTATGCCGCCGCTTCAATTACAGAGAAATCCGTACACCGATGTTCGAGCACACAGGGTTGTTCGAGCGTGGAGTAGGCGAAACAACGGATATTGTGGAAGGCGAGATGTATACGTTTAAGGATAAAGGCGACCGCGATTTGGCGCTTCGTCCAGAAGGAACGGCTGGTGTCGTTCGTGCTTACGTTCAGAACAAGCTATACGGTGAGCCTGATGTAAGTAAGCTATATTATATCGGACCTATGTTCCGTTATGAGCGTCCACAAGCAGGCAGATACCGTCAATTCCATCAGTTTGGTATTGAGGCTTTCGGAGCCGTGGATCCGGCTATTGATGCAGAGGTGGTCTCCTTAGGCTATCAATTCTATAAGGACCTGGGCCTTAAGGATGTAAGAGTGGAGATCAATTCTGTCGGAAATGCACCTAGCCGTGCGGCTTATCGGGAGAAACTTCTGGGATTCCTTAGACCGATGAAGGATACCCTTTGCAGTGACTGTCAGCGTCGTATCGAGCGTAATCCGCTGCGCGTATTGGATTGCAAGGTGGATCAGGATAAATTTACGGATGCTCCTTCGATTTTGGATAGTCTGGATGAAGAATGCACGACACACTTTGAAAAGGTCAAGATGCATCTCGACATCATGGGTGTGGAATTCACAATCAACCCTCGTCTTGTACGCGGTTTAGATTATTACACGCATACAGCGTTTGAATATAAAGCAGCAGGTATTGGTTCGATTGATACCGTGGGCGGTGGAGGTCGGTACAACGGTTTGGTTGAAGAAATCGGTGGACCGGATCAACCGGGTATTGGTTTTGGGATCGGNNAAAAAATTTTTTTTTTTTTTTGGGGAGGATCAGAAGGTAGAGCTGGAGACGGCGAAGCCACTAGATGTGTACTTCGTAGCACTTGGTGAAGAGGCTGATATTGAAATCTCTAAGCAGCTATTCATCCTTCGCAGCCAAGGGTTCTCCGCAGAACGCGACTATCTGGGCCGGAAGATGAAGGCACAGATGAAATCGGCTGACCGTATGTCGGCACGTTATACTGCGATTCTTGGCGAAGATGAGCTGAAGAATGGTGTAATTACCCTGAAGTCGATGAATACAGGGGAGCAGCGCACCGTGAAGCTGGAAGAGCTGGGACAGGCGCTAGTTTAAACTCTGACTACATCGTCTTATGGTGACTGTAGAGAGAAAGATAAGAAATGTATTTTTAACCATGAAGGGGAATGATAAATTATGCAAAGAAGTCATCATTGTGGACAAATAACACCAGAACATATTGGACAGACGGTAACCTTGAACGGATGGGTGCAGACTCGTCGAGACCTTGGGGGCGTACTATTTATTGATCTGCGTGACAGAAGCGGAATTGTGCAAGTTGTATTTAACCCAGACTACTCTGGCGAAGCATTACAAATTGCCGATAAGGTTCGTAGTGAATACGTTCTGGCTGTTAAAGGTAAGGTGGTTAAACGTGATGCTGAAACCATTAACCGCAACCTGCCAACAGGTGAAGTTGAAGTGCAAATTACAGATATTGAAGTGTTGAACGCAGCTAAGACACCTCCATTCTTCATCGAAGATGGTGTGGAAGTAGACGAATCTCTGCGTCTCAAATATCGCTATTTGGATCTTCGCCGTCCGGAAATGCAAAGAACCTTGTTGCTTCGTTCGAAAGCATCTAAGATTTTCCGCGATTTCCTTGACGGTGAAGGATTCATCGATGTTGAGACACCGATCCTTACTAAGAGCTCACCTGAAGGCGCGCGTGATTATCTGGTGCCAAGCCGTGTGCATGAAGGCGAATTCTTCGCATTGCCACAATCTCCACAAATCTATAAGCAATTGTTGATGGTGGGCGGCGTTGAGCGCTATTACCAAGTCGCTCGTTGTTTCCGTGATGAAGATTTACGTGCTGACCGTCAGCCTGAATTCACTCAAGTGGACATCGAGACTTCATTCCTCTCACAAGATGAACTGCTTGGTATGATGGAGAAGCTGATGCAACGTCTGTTCAAGGAAACTGTAGGAGCAGATATCCAGCTTCCATTCCAACGTTTGACTTATGCTGAGGCTATGGGCAAATACGGTTCTGACAAACCTGATCTACGTTTTGGATTAGAGCTTGTAGAAATGAACGATATTGTTGCAACTAGTGGTGTGAAGGTATTCGCTTCCGTGATCGAAAAAGGCGGAGAAGTGAAATGTCTAAATGCTAAAGGCTGTGGTACTTGGACTCGTAAAGAAATCGATGACCTCGGACCTTTTGCCGCTCGTTATGGCGCGAAAGGTTTGGCTTGGATTCAAGTGAAAGACGGCGAATTCAAAGGACCGATTGTGAAATTCTTCTCCGAAGAAGAAATTGCCGCTGTGAAGGAACGTACAGGCGCTGAAGAAGGCGACCTTCTCCTTTTCTCTGCTGATAATAAAAAGGTTGTAGCAGACGTTCTAGGCGCTCTACGTGTCAAAATTGGACGTCAACTCGGTCTGATTGACGATAACGTGTTCAAGTTCGCTTGGGTTACAGACTTCCCACTACTTGGATATGACGAAGATCAGAAACGTTATGTGGCAGAACACCATCCGTTCACTCGTCCACGTGAAGAGGATCTGCATCTATTTGACACAGATCCAGGTGCGATCCGTGCACAAGCTTATGACATTGTTTTGAACGGTTACGAAGTAGGCGGGGGCTCCATGCGGATATACAAACGCGAAGTACAGGAGAAAATGTTCGAAGCTCTTGGATTTACGAAAGAGGTTGCTTACGAGAAATTTGGCTACCTGATGGATGCGTTCGAATATGGTACACCTCCACACGGTGGTATCGCCTTCGGTTTAGACCGTCTAGTGATGCTGCTGTCCGGTCGTACGAATCTGCGCGAAACCATCGCGTTCCCGAAAACAGCAAGTGCAACAGATCTACTTATGGATGCACCTTCGCCAGTAGACGGTTCACAATTGGAGCAACTGCACATTAAGCTGGCTCTTAAACCGAAGAAAGAAAAAGAATAACTAACAAATCGAAGCGGGCGAGGCAGATTTCTGCTTCACCAAAGCTTTTGAAGGAGGCTGTACCTCATGCTGCATCAGTTCTCACGTACGGAACTGGCGATCGGACCGGAAGGTCTGGAGATAATGAAGAACAGCACGGTAGCGGTGCTAGGCATCGGCGGTGTTGGCGGTATGGCTGTTGAGGCTTTGGCGCGTACCGGCATCGGCAGACTTATTCTCATAGATAAGGATACTGTAGACATCACCAATGTGAATCGGCAGATTCATGCACTCACCACAACGGTTGGGCAGAAGAAGGCTGAACTGATGGTAGACCGTGTGAAGCTGATCAATCCGGAATGCGAAGCGATTGCACTCAACATGTTCTATACGGAAGAAACCTATGAGGAATTGTTCAAATTAAAACCTGATTATGTGCTTGATGCTTCGGATACGATTATTTATAAGGTTCACTTAATCAAAGAATGTCTATCCCGTGGAATTCCAATGATCTCTAGTATGGGCGCTGCCAATAAAATGGATCCTACACGATTCCAGGTAGCTGACATTTCCAAGACAACTTATGACCCTATTGCGCGTGTCATTCGTCAGAAGCTGCGTAAGGAAGGAATTAAGAAAGGCGTGAAGGTGGTTTTCTCTACGGAGCCGCCAATGAAGCCACGTCAGGATGTTACAGATAAGATCGTTCCGGAGAATGCGCCGGATCGACGTAAAGCGAAACAACCACCAGCTAGTAACGCCTTCGTTCCGCCGGTAGCAGGCCTGATCATGGTCAGTGTTGCCGTGCGTGATTTGCTTGAGGCTGGAGGCGTCAGCGTGTAAGTGAACCGCTGAGCTGAAGCTGTTTCAATTATAGCGATATTAGTAATGAAATGGACAAAAGGGCGAGCAGCTGGAATCCAGTGCTTACGCCCTTTTGTTGTGGTTAACAGGCGGGTCTGCAAGATGCAGACCACAAATAGGCATAATAGCTAAACCGGGATGAGCCGCTGATCATAAGCCTTATTATCCGGGTAATATCCGCCTGCGGAACTTAATATCAGTGGAGGTTATTGTACATGAAATCGAATTTTTGGCGAAATAGTGTAGGGCTTGCGCCTGAGAATGATTGGAAACGGGAATGGGCTGCAGGGATCCTCTCGTATTTTGCTTCAGTATATATTGTGATGGTGAATGCGACCATTCTTCATGACGCGGGTATGCCGCTTAGACCAGCAATGGTGGCTACACTATTGACTGCCATTACAGGCTGTCTACTGATGGCCTTCGGTGGGAAGACGCCGATCATCGTGGTACCAGGGATGGGGTTAAACGCATTTTTCACATACACACTTGTACATTCTATGAATTTAGGTTGGAGAGAGGCGCTTACTGTAGTCGTAATAACCGGTGTGTTATTCGCTATCGTGGCCTTCACATCGCTCTATCGTATTCTAAGTGAGGCGATTCCTCAAAACCTACAGCATGCCATTACAGTCGGGATAGGGCTTTTTCTGACCTTTATAGGACTGCAAAAAAGCGGGATTGTGATTGCACATCAGACCACGTTTGTTGCTATAGGACATTTTAGCGATCCAGCAGTTATCACTTCCTGTGTAACCTTGTTACTCGCTTTAGTACTGTTTATCCGCGGGACCAATGGTGGTTTGCTTATAAGTATGCTGGTTGGTACAGGTCTAGCCTACTTGCTGGGAGCGGCTCACGCGCCTGAGAAGCAGGCATCAGGTCATGTATTTACGGGTTATGAAAGCTTATTTCTGGGAATGGATTGGAGCGGCATAGTGAGCCTTGTGTTCTGGATTGCTGTTTTCTTACTGCTCTTAATTGTTGTATTTGAAAATATTGGGCTAGTCGCCTCACAGACTATGATGGCAGGGCGTCCTGAGCGCTTCAAGAGTAGCTTACGAGCACTCTCTATTGCCAATATCGCTGCAGGTCTCTTCGGAAGCAGTCCTGTAGTAGCCGCTGCGGAATCTAATGCAGGTATTGCTGCAGGTGGACGTTCGGGACTGACCTCACTCGTGGCAGGGCTGCTGTTCGGGGCGACATTCCTGTTCCTCCCTCTGCTCTCCTACATTCCAGACAGTGCTATCGCTCCGATCTTGATTGTAATCGGTGGGCTTATGGTACAGAATGTGCGTGAAATGGACTTGGGAGATTTAACAGAGCTCTTTCCTTCTTTCCTAATCATGGTCATGATTCCATTCACCTATAGCATCGTAGATGGTATGGCTTTTGGATTTATTACTTATCCGATCGTGAAGCTTGCGGTGGGCAAGGGCAAGGAAGTACCTCCTGCGCTGTATGGGATTGCGGGCTTATTTGTAGCTAACTTTATTTTGCAAGCTGTGCTGTAGTCGTATGTTCGCTTGAAAGATTTGGTATTTTAGTGCTGATTATGCTACAATGGGTATCCTTTTTGCGTGAGAAGAGGGAATGAGGAGAATGAAAATTTAAGCTCGATAAACTTTTAGGAGGTAACTGAAATTGGAAGACAACTTTCAAAGTGCCTATCAAGAGGAAGAAGACAGGCTGAATCAAGCACTTACTGAGATTGACACCTTACTGGAGAAACTTAACCAGACTCCGGTGTACACGGGACATGATTATACGGAACAGGTGTTAGAAGCGAACCGTGATCAGAAGCGCAAAGATCTTGCCAAGCTTCGGCAGGAGCCTTATTTCGGACGGCTTGATTTTCAGGGCAATGATGAGAAGCAGCGGAAGGCACTCTATATAGGCAAAATCGGCGTAGACCGCGAGCAGGTAAGCGACCGTCCGCTAGTCATCGACTGGCGCGCACCGGTAGCAAGCCTGTTCTATTCGTTTACCGGTGGTACGGAGCCTGCCTCCTATGAAGCTCCTGAGGGGCTGATAGAAGGACTGGTATACCTCAAGCGCAACGTGGTGATACGGAAGCAGATTCTGGAGCGGGTCGCAGATACGTACAACCGGGAGAGTGACGCACCTGTGGTGTCAGATGAGTTTCTCGTCTATCGCCTGGGTGAGAACAAAGATAATCGTCTCCGCGATATCGTATCGACCATTCAGGAGGAACAGGACAAGATTATCCGTGCCGCCAAAAATACAGCATTGATCATTCAGGGCGTAGCGGGAAGTGGTAAGACTACAGTTGCACTACACCGATTAGCCTTTCTGCTGTATCAATACAAAGATCAGGTCTCAGCAGAAAAAATGATTATTTTTGCACCGAACCGAATGTTTCTGGATTATATTTCGGATGTACTGCCTGAACTGGGTGTAGGAAATATTGCCCAGAGCACTTTCCCGGATTGGGCAGCAAATGTACTAGGTCTGGAGCTTCCAGAGCAAGATGCTACGGAGACGATGAACCATTGGTTCGAAACTCCGGGCGGCATGCCTGTGATTACAGAAGAGACACCTGGACGCTTCAAGGGTTCTACGGTGTTGATGGGAATAATAGAGTCCAGCATCAAGCTATTGGAAAGCAGCTCGGTACCTGAGGGTGATTTTATCCCATGGGAAGGTGCTGTACTGCGCCGCTCCATGATCTTGCGCTGGCATAATGAGGAGTACGCTCCTTATCCGCCAGCGAAGCGTAAGGAACGTGTAATGGCACGGATACATCGCTGGATTGAGATGGAGCTGAAGAAGAGTCCGTCAGCTGCAGCTATGAAGGATCGCAAGAAAAAAGGTGCTGCGCGAGAAAAAGCATACAGTGCAAAATGGCCTAAGTATGATCCGCTGACGATCTACAAGCAAATCTTTCGTGCGGCTAAAGTCCCGGAAGATTGGCCGGTGGATCCACCTGAGAATATTCCAGCAGCTGTGCTGAAGGAAACGGCAAAAGAGCTGAAAAAAGGGATTATACGTGAAGAGGATTTACCACCTCTGTTGTATATTTATTATCTTTTGAATGGGAACGAAGGCGGCGCACGTTTTGATCATGTGGTGATCGATGAAGCCCAGGATTTCTCCCCCTTCCAAATTGCCGTGCTGGATTTATACGTGCGTGGACATTCCTTTACAATTCTAGGCGATCTGTCGCAGGGTATACACGCTTATAAAGGCGTACACGCATGGGAAGAGATGCAGACCTTATTTGCTCCTGAGAATACGGCTTATCATGCGCTGACACGCAGCTATCGTTCTACCATGGAAATTATAGACTTCGCTAATGGAATTCTATCTTCTGGTGTAGAAAGTTCGTTGCTAGCCGTTCCTGTCTTTCGTAGTGGTGACCCTGTTAGGATGATCGCTTACGGAGAAATAGTCGGAGAACGGGAAGCTGAAGGAAATGCTCGTTTGAGCACTATACAATCGGCACTGAAGTCCCTGTCTGGAAGGGAATATCGTACGGTGGCTGTGCTGACACGTAGTCTACGTGAAGCCACAGAGCTGTACGCTGAACTGGAGCAGCATTTTGAAGATATTCATCTGATCGACGGTAGTATGACGCAATATCAGGGTGGATTATCGGTACTACCTGTGTATTTATCTAAAGGTTTGGAATTTGATGCGGTCATCTTAGCAGATGCCGATTAAGACCATTACGGAGCGACAGCATGGGATGCGAAGCTGATGTATGTAGGCTGTACACGAGCGCTTCACGAGCTGTGGTTACTCCATAATGGGGAAATGCCTTCCTATGTGCAAACGGCGGCTGAAAGCGATTCTGAGGGGAACTAAGACTGGTGGAGAACAGTTATAACTGTTTTTGAACTTGTAACTCCCCTACGGGTATGGCTTAATAATAAGTGTCCGGCCGGGCAAGAACACTTCTGGAAGGAGGCTGAGTGAGATGATTTCAGTATACGAGGTGGTTTCCGTCTAAGACGGAAACCCGCTTAAAGCGAGGAGGCCGTAAGGCCTCCTTATTTCAAAACATGAGATATATGTACCGATTATCCATTAGGATTACGAAATGTGAATTAGAATGTAGACGCTACCAAGAGGTTTTTATATAATGAAATTACGGATTTTTCCAAATATGAGGAGAAGAAAGGAGGCAGGTGACGTGGAAATTACTTTATCAGTAGTTGACGGACGCATAGGAACACACCTGTTGAAGGAGGAAATGCAAGTTGAGTTATGTAAATGGGAAGGATGTGCTCCCCCCTGGCTTGCTCAAAGAGCTTCAGGGATACATCCAAGGTGAACTGCTCTACATCCCGAAGAAAACGGAAGAGCGGGTTAGATGGGGCGAGAACAGCGGTTCGAGGCAAGAGATAGCAAACCGCAATGAGGAAATTTTCAGTTGTCATCGAAAAGGCGATTCCGTAGCAGAGCTTCAGAAGAAGTATCATCTGTCGGAAGAGAGCATTCGAAAAATCATATCAAAAATGCGGCTGGCAATAAATTGCTAGCGTACAGTTCAAGCATAAACGCCTTTGGTGTCCCTATAAGGACGGTAGGCGTTATGCGAGAAATAATAAGGATAAAGTATAGCGTGAAACCTATACTTTCTTATATTTTGAAAAAAGAGCATGGCTCCCGCCTTTCTAAGACGAGATCATGCTCTTTTTATTTTTTGTGAAAAATAAGTCTATGGTATGATAATGGGAGATGTACATTGGCTTTTATAAGAATATAGCAAGGAAGTGGAGTAATGGATTTATTTTCTATGGGAGAGGACACCGGGAGCGGGCGGCTGCTTGCCGACCGAATGAGACCGGAGAATCTT